>NZ_JOMN01000017.1:0-1655 GCF_002153485.1 Acetobacter sp. DmW_043
TCTGGTATTATTTTCCCAAGGGGTCTGGATATGCGTATCCAGGAGCAGATCAGGACAATAAGCGTGATCAACAGTATTATCGGACAAAAAGCCTCCTCTCTGTTTCATGCGACAAAGCGTATGGGCTGTTATGGTGTTGCTGGTGCCCTGTGGCCTGGCATGGTTTTTGCGGCAACACCCGAACAGGTTGCTGAAAAACCCGCACATGAAGCCCCTGTTCTTCCTAAAGGAGCTGAAAAGGTCGGTAATTTTTATTTTGTGAATGGTAACCGGCATTATTACGATGCCGCACATGCCCCCACACAGCCCACAGTGCCGCGCTTTGTGCCCTCGACCAACGGTGTGGGTGGTGCTGTTGCGCCTAACGGTAAGGGTGCCCACTCAACTGCAACACAGCCTTATCTGTTCTCGCTGCATTATAAACCAATTGAGGATGCGGGAAAGTTTCTGGCCAGTCAGGGTGTTTATTTCACAGGCTTTAACGTGGGCCAGTATAATGGTTATGCCGGTGGCGGGTATAAAAAGGGCTCGGCCTATACCAACTGGGCCCTGTTTGGTGTGAACCTGGATATGAACCGTATCGCCGGGGTTAAGGGTGCACAGATGCACATTATCCTCAACGATGTGGCCGGGCAGGGGCGCAGCTGGGACTATAGTGCGTCAGACTGGTCATGGCTGAGCACCTGGGGCAGCCATGATGGTGTTATGGTCAGAGAAATGACCTGGGATCAGGAGCTGTTTAATAAGCATCTGTATATTCTTGCCGGCCGGGCCAACCCCAAAGGGGGTGAGTTTGAGGGGTCAGAACTTTACTGTATGTTCGCAACCTTCCTGTGCTCTTCGCCCACAACGCTGACAATTGATGGCTCGTCGCCTTCCTTTACCTCTGCCACATGGGCGGCACGTATTCTGGTTAAACCAACCGCCTCGACCTATATTAAAGGCGGTGTGTATGAGGTTGAACCCTGGCTGAAGCAGAGCAACCATAATGGCTGGCCTGGTGAGGACTGGGGCTTTGGTAAATCGACCGGTGCGTTTATTCCGGTTGAGGCAGGGTATCATACTGACTTTACGACTGATAAATACCCGCGCTCTTATGCGCTGGGCTTTACGTATGACACGTCGCCTTATGATGACCCGCTTTATAACACTCAGCATCAGATCTATGCGACGGCTGGCGGCACACCACTGGAGAAGCGTGGCCGCAGCACGATTTATCTGCAGGCCCAGCAGATGATCTGGAAGCCTGATGCAAATGGCACACGTGGTCTGATAGCCTTTGGTGCAGCCAACTTCCTGACATCGGGTGATGGCACGGCGAAAGACGGTTTTGTCGGCGGGTTGTTTGACTGGGGTCCGTTCAGTTCGCGTCCGAGCGATTATGCCGGTGTTGTTGTGCAGAGCTTTTTGTGGAACCACAAAGTGACCCGCTCAATGAATGCCTCGCTGCAGTCGCAGGGTTATAACAGCAAGTGGCCTGATTCTGAGACGATGCTTGAGGCGCTGTATGGTTTTAACCTGGCGCCTGGGGTCAGTCTGTCCCCTTATTTTGAGTATATCTGGAACCCCGATCAGCTGGCTGCGGCAGCCCCGCGCCCTCATATCACTCACGCTATACAGGCCGGTCTGACCTTCACGTTCGAGCTTAACCCAGG
>NZ_JOMN01000018.1:0-7442 GCF_002153485.1 Acetobacter sp. DmW_043
CGCCCTCATATCACTCACGCTATACAGGCCGGTCTGACCTTCACGTTCGAGCTTAACCCAGGTCTCAATATCGCTGACCTCCACCGTATCAGAAAGTAAAAAGGTCAAATGGCTTTCCTGATATTTTTTATTTAGGAAAGCCATTTTTTATAATAAAAATAGACAGATGTATTTAATATTTACTTTAATTGTTATTTTATAATATCACCTTATATGTGGTGCTGTTCATCTGCCAGGTTTGCTGATATTTTTGTTATGTTAGGGCAGAAATGTTTTGGAATATACTGATACTTAGTTGTATTTCTAAAGTGGGCAGGCACGGGGTTTGGTATGATAGGTGTATTAAAAGTTTTTAAAAAGCCTATAATTTATGTTTATCTTATATCCATTATGGTGGCCCATAACGGATATCTTATTATTTATCCTGTTGTACAAAAAATCTTAAAAATAATACCTAATACGATATATGACTTCCATTCATGGAGTGATGCGTTAAGTTTTTTAGAAATTATAGATATTCCTGAATTTATAGTCGGATTCTCGCTGTTTTTTATGTCTTTTATGTTGACCATAAGAAACCGTATAGCATGGTTTATCTCTATATCTTTGTTGTTTTTTATGGTATTATTTAACTTAATAATGAAAAATGGAAATGAATTAAATAATATATATGAAGTAATATCAATTTTATTTCTGGCAACCTTCTGGAGGCAGTTTTACAGGTACAGTATAGGTGGAATAAGTATACTTTCTTCTTTTAGTATACTTTCATTAATTGTCTATGGAACCCTTGGTGTTCTTTATCTTGGTAGTCAGTTTAATCCTAAAATTGAGGATTTATACTCCGCATTTTATTTTGTCATTGTTTGTATGTCTACGGTTGGGTTTGGTGATATCGTGCCGTGTACGCCCACGTCGAGACTGTTTACAGTTACCCTTATTATCTTTGGTATTACTATTTTTACAGCGTCGGTTGCTTCAATTGCCGGAACGTTAATTCGGCATAATGTACATCGTATTCTTACAGGGGGTTTTTCTTACGTGGTTCGTAATAATCATTACATTATCGCAGGGTCGTCTTCTCTGGCTCAAAGTGTGAGTAAAAATCTTGCTGATGGTGGAGCTGTTGTAACAGTGGTCTGCTACCCGGATCATAAAAAATTATTTCCGGATTATATGGATGTGGTGGAAGGTGACCCTTCAGCGATAGATACCCTTAAACAAGCAGGGGCTGATAAAGCAAAATATATTATATCGCTGATGGATAATGATGCGGATAATGCTTTTGTTATTCTCACATCTAAGGAAATATCAGGTGAAAAAACTAAAACTATTTCTCTGGTCAATGAAAGCCAGAATATGAATAAAATCAAACACGTACATCCTGATGGTGTACTTTCCCTTCAGCAGCTGGGAAGTGAGATTCTCGTAAGAGCTTTAAAAGGGGAAAAGATTGATGATCATGTTATTGATATTTTCTTCGTCAATCCCGTGAAAAAATAGTTTATTTAATTGGTGATGAATTAATAAAAATGGAAAATAAAATAAAATCACTAAATGAAAAAGATTACTTTCTAATATTAAAAAATTTAAAAATTTCTGTTATAATACCGTGCTATAATGAAGAGGTTACCATTGTTTCGGTAGTAGAGAAATTTCATAAAATATTGCCGGGTGTACCAGTTTATATTTATGATAATAACTCAACAGACCAAACGGTAGATCGTGCCCGTAAGGCTGGTGCAATTGTTCGGACTGAGGCCTTACAAGGGAAAGGGCATGTTGTTCGTCGCATGTTTTCCGACATTGATGCTGATCTTTATATTCTGATTGATGGCGACGCAACGTATGATGTTGCTGCTGCCCCTGAGATGATTAGAATGGCATTGAGCGATGGCCTGGACATGGTTAACGGTGCGCGTGTTGCAGATTGTAATGAGGCGTACCGTCGGGGGCATATTTTTGGTAATAAGGTTCTGACAGGTATTGTCGCAAGTATATTCGGACGCAGGCTTTCTGATATGCTTTCTGGCTACAGGGTGTTTTCGCGTCGGTTTGTTAAATCTTTTCCGGCTCTTTCATCTGGCTTTGAAATAGAAACAGAGCTGACTGTTCATGCTCTTGAATTAAGCATGCCGGTTGGCGAGATGCCTGTTCGATACATTGAAAGACCACCAGGGTCGGTTTCCAAGCTGAAAACTTACAGAGACGGTTTTCGTATTGTTCGAATGATTTTTAAGCTTGTTAAGCAGGAACGTCCTTTATTTTTCTTTAGTGCTATCGGTATCTGTATAATATTGCTGAGCATTTTTTTAGGAACTCCTGTTATCATAGACTTTTTTCATACAGGGTTGGTTAAAAAACTACCCACAGCTGTACTGTCTACTGGTCTGATGATACTTGGTTTCTTTTCCGTGGGTTGTGGGTTAATTTTAGATAGTGTTGCACTGGGTCGACGAGAGGTAAAGCGTCTCGCATATCTGGCAGTAGCATCACTTTCGCATTTGTCTTGTGATATTTTATGATCCCGCCTGAGTTAAGGGGGGTATGTTACTGACCTGATATGACCCGATGCACGGCATAGCCTGTACTGGCTATGCCGGTTCGTTAGGATAATGGTGCTGTTGGACATCATGAATTTATTGTTGTGATTTGTATCTGACACAACTTTCATTATCAGTGAGAAGGTCTTTTATCCTTTCTCACTGATCGTCATACACTCTATAGCCCGGTTATATGTTTCGCTTCTTCACAGCCAGTAAAACAGTCAGCTCTGATAACGCGTATAAAGTTCATTTACATACTGGTTAACACCATGTGTAACATCACTAAACACAATATCACACCCGGTATGACGTAGCTGGCTCATATCAGCTTCAGTAAAGCACTGATATTTTCCACGTAATTTTTCGGGAAATGTGATGTATTCTATAAAGTTTTCTTTTACCATTTGTTCGAGGGAGAGTGAGGGTAATCCTTTAATTTCGCGAACTGTATTCACAACGGTTGAAGCAATGTCATTAAATGGCTGAGCTTTGCCGGTGCCCAGGTTAAACACACCGCTATGCTCCGGATGGTCAAAAAACCAGAGTTTGACATTGATCAGGTCATTGATAAAAATAAAGTCACGCTTCTGCTCTCCGGCGGCGCAATCTCCATATTCGCCAAAAAGTTTTACTGAACCATTGGTCATGAACTGATTGAAATTGTGAAAAGCAACTGAAGCCATGCTGCCTTTATGCTGCTCACGACAGCCGTAGACGTTAAAATAACGAAAACCTGCAACCTGTGTTTTCAGGTCGGGTAAATTCCGCCTGACAACCTGGTCGAACAATAATTTTGAGTAGCCATAAACATTAAGAGGCTTTTCATAAGCTGGTTCTTCTCTGAATGTTGTAGAAGCCCCGTAAGTTGCGGCACTTGAAGCATAAAGCAAACGTGCTCCGGTTTTTTGACTGTAGGCCAGAACTTTTTTGCTGCTTTCAAAATTATTGGCCATCATATAGCGGCCATCCTGCTCTGTAGTAGAAGAGCAGGCACCTTCATGGAAAATAGCCTCGATCTGACCATAGTGACCGCTAAGTAATGCATCATAAAAATCGTGCTTATCGATATAATCTGCAATTGAAAGATCAGCCAGATTTAACGCTTTATCGCCATGAGTCAGGTTATCAACTGCAATGATATCTGTAATACCACGCACGTTAAGGGCACGGATGATATTACTGCCGATAAACCCTGCTGCACCTGTAACAATAATACGTTTTGTCATGGTATATAATACTTTATGCCGTCAAAAGGTTAAATTCTATCTTTCTCATATAATGATTATCACATCTTGTTATACATATATACTGTTTGGCTAAGGTGTGTCGTCAGTTAAGCAGAATAATGAACAAAGTCAGCTGTATGGCGACGGGGAATGTTGTCTATAGCCAGTCTGCATCAAATGTCTTATCGGCCAGAGCATAAAATCCTGACGTTAAACGCGCAGAGCTTAACTGACGACACGACCTGGAAGATTCATTTTAAAACTTTTTCAATAAAATTTATTTTTAGTAATTTAATTTGTATAATTATTTATTATAGGGAATCAATTCATATAATTTTAGATAATTTTTTTTATCACTTCTGATTTATACCAGATAAAAAAATTGACCCTTATTACAAATAAATATATTTAGTAAATTACTAACATTTTTTATTTGTAATAAAGATCAGGGAAAACAAAATGGCTGGCACATCATCTGCATCCCAGGATTATTCAGCTGATATAGAAAATAATTATACAAATATTAGCGGTGGTTCATGGACAGCCCTTTTAAACTCAGATGGTGTTACAGTTTATTCCAGTGGTACAGCAGTCATAAGCGGCCCTGTGAATCTATGGAATGCGGCTAATCTCTACATTCAAAGTGGAGCAGTTGTTAGTGGGCTTACTGCGGTTCACTCTTATCCCGGGGGAAGTGGCCCCAGAATATTTGTAAGTAGTGGAGGTGTACTGGAAAGCTCATATACTGCAAATGGTCGTCTTACGGTTTCATCAGGTGGGAAATCTATAGCCAATACATATGAAGCGGAAACAGTATTTATCAGGAGTGGAGGCTCCTCTTCAGATGATACCTTTTTAAAGGAAACTTTTAGTACAGGTTCGCTTGCAACTGGTACTCTGAATGGTTCTGCTTTTGGTGTTGGTACTGCTAATCGTGTTATTACAGTTTCATCAGGTGCTTCTATATCTGATGCTGATATTACAAATCAAAAATTATTATTGCTGAGTGGTGGTGTTTATAATGGAATCTCAACGCCTTACTCACCTCCTGATCTTGTAAATGCAGCGCAGGTTATTAGTGGAGGGGTGTGGACAGCCTCTCTGAATTCAGATGGTGTTACAATTTATACAAGTAGTCAGACTTCTTATAGTGGTACAGTTGACCTCTGGAATGTTACAACATTAAACATTTTGAGTGGCGCTGTTGTGACTGGAATTACAGCAGTTCATACATATAATGGTGTTGGTCCTACTATAAATGTTAGTAGTGGTGGATTAATTGAAGATTCCTATACAGCCAATGGGTACCTTAATATTTCATCAGGTGGATCGTCAGTTAATAATATTTATGAATCAGAAATTACTGTTATAAAAAATGGCGGTACGTCAATAAATGATATTTATACAGAGTCACATCTGAGTGGAAATAATACCTCAGGCACTCTTAATGGTTCAGCTTTCACTGCAGGTGACGGTCGCGTCAGCCTTCTTGTTTCTTCGGGGGGTACATTAACTACGCCTCAGGTCGTTAATCAGCAGTTAACTGTTAATCAGGGTGCTGTTTATACTGCTACATCAGATGATTCCTGTTTCCTTGCCGGTGCAAGGGTTCATACACCATCAGGCTTAGTTCTGGTTGAAGAGCTGCGTGCGGGTGATGAGATTGTTACTTATGTAGACGGAGCTGAAATAACATCTCCTCTGATCTGGACGGGGGAAGCCCGCTGCGTTGTAAACCCTTATTTGTCTGATGACGAAGCAGGGTATCCTGTCCGCATTTTGCGCGGTGCACTTGCGCAGGGTATTCCATCTGAGGATCTTCTGATTACGTCAGAGCACTGCCTGTTTTTTGAAAATTCTTTTATCCCTGTGCGGATGCTGGTTAATGGCCGTACGATTTTCTATGATAAAACAGTAACGACTTACGCATATTATCATATTGAAGTCAGTAATCATGCTATTATCATGGTTAACGGCGTAAAAACTGAAAGTTATCTTAATACTGGTAGCAGGCGTAATTTTCGTGTGTCAGAAGGTATCATGAGATTTAAAGAAAAACCTCATAACTGGGTTGATCACGCTGCCGCGCCTCTTATGGTTAGCCGGGCTTTTGTTGAGCCAGTATATCGTGCGCTTGAAAAACGTGCAGACGATATGGGTATTATTAAGAAACATACAGCAGATCTTGTTCATGATGCAGATCTTCATTTACTGTCAGAAACAGGAAAAATCCTGAGACCCGCCAGAAAGCAGGGGAATTTTGTAAGTTTCATGGTTCCACCGGGAATTTCAAAAGTCAGGATAATCTCCCGCACATCAAGGCCCTGTGATACAGAAGGGCCTTATGTCGATGATCGTCGCCAGCTGGGTGTCCTTGTCGGTAAAATTATATTGCTTGATGCAGGGAAAGATCGTTCTATTAACGATCATCTGATGGCAGAAAAGCTGACGGGCTGGGATGTTATAGAAAGCCAGTTATATCGCTGGACACAAGGGGACGCCGTTCTTTATTTAAATCGATCAGACGTTGAGAGTTTAGCGATGCTGTCAGTCGAGGTTGTTGCGGCTGGTCCATATCTGAGTTCTGAAATATCAAAAAGAAAATATATGATGTCTTGTAACTAGTTATATAATATAAATCTTTATGATTTGCAGGTCTGTTTGAAATAACAGGCCTGCAGGTATAAGAGAAAATTTACGGTTTAAACATTAAGCCGGGCTGTCATTGTTTCGTGCTTTTTTCATGAAATTTGAAATATCTGCACGCATAGCAATCCGGAATGCCTCAAGTGTTTCCGTTCCTACGTAATGCTCCAGCCCCTCGGCATCAATTCGCGCATTATCCGGACTAACGCCAAGAGCCAGAAGAAATGTCTCAACAACCCGATGGCGTGTTTTAACTTTGTCAGCCATTTCCCTTCCGGCGGGTGTTAAAAAGATACCGCGATAGGGTTTTCGGGCGACCAGCCCTTCCTGTCCCAGGCGCACCAGCATTTTTGCAACAGTTGGTTGTGATACTCCGAGACGTTCAGCCAGGTCGACCTGACGTGCCTCCTGACCTTCATCAAGTAAATCTGCGATAAGTTCGACATAATCTTCATGAAGAACAGTTTGTCTTGCTGCGCGGTTTGCACGAAAACCTTCAGAGTGGGTTTCTGTATCCGGGAGTGGGGCAGGTCTTTCCATGTATTTTTTCATATATCTGGTTGCGGTTATCCGGGCTTTGATAAGGTGAAGATTATTCTGAAATGCATATTTTATAACCATCATAATATCATGCTTATGACTGAATGACCATTCGCGAATTTTATGAATATCTATGTGCTAATTAATATAGCATATTGCATATATCTGGCAGATACGCTTAAGTGGGCGTGTTATGTTCACTTTTTTCTAAGATATTTCTGGCAGAAGAAGTTTGGCACCTATGTGTATCTCTAAATATAGCAAATGCTATTTTTATAAGCTAAGGCATAATATCACTCCCTTTAACGCCGGAGTTGATCTTGGCCAGGCTGGTTTGCGTGGTGTATTTTATTCCTGTGCTGTCTTTGGTCTGGGCTGGTTAAGCTTAGATGTTGCCCGTGCAGAAAGGCTAAGCTCTTCCCGGTCCGCTGATATGTTGCCGCATTTTTCGGCCGGACATAGTGGCGGGGGGCCGCTTCCTCCT
>NZ_JOMN01000019.1:0-12071 GCF_002153485.1 Acetobacter sp. DmW_043
GACCCCCTTCTACAGACACAAAACCGTAACGTCAATCATAAAAATTAAAAAAATCATGAAAAAAATTACAGATATAAATCTAAGAAAGTCGGTTCATATTAAGCCCTGTTTCTAAACTGCCAGCAGAGCAGAAACAGCATCGTCTCAGGGGAAGTCACTCTCCCCTCCCCTGAGGAAAAATCAGCCTTTTATACCATCACGCAGAAATGCCAGGCTGCCGTTCTCAATGAAAGAGCCGGAATTAGAGACAAACAGCTCAGCAAGTTTTTTTGCCTGCACGGCATAAGCAGCCTGATCTGGCCATGCATGTGACGGGTTGAGAAGATTAGCCGGAACACCCTTAACTTCTTTTGGGATGTACAAACCAAAGAACTCCTCACGCTCAAATTCAGCGCTATCAAGTTCGCCACTCAGAACAGCAGAGAGAATGGCACGCGTATGCGCAAGTGACATACGCTTACCTTCACCATAAGCGCCGCCAACCCATCCAGTATTAACCAGCCAGCAAGAAACATTACCCTTTGAAAGGCGGCTGCGCAGGAGCTCGCCATATACAGCAGGTGGACGCGGCAAAAATGGCGCACCAAAACAGGCTGAGAATGTTGCCTGTGGCTCGTTACCAAGACCTTTTTCTGTTCCGGCAATACGTGCTGTATAACCAGAAAGGAAATGATACATCGCCTGCTCTGGTGTCAGCTTTGCAACCGGTGGCAAAACACCAAATGCATCTGCTGTCAGCATCAGTACATTATCGGGCTGGCCGCCAACGCCGCTTTTAACCGCACCGGGAATAAAATCAGCCGGATAACAGGCGCGAGTGTTTTCCGTCAGTGACGCGTCATCCAGATCAAGCTTACCTCCCGATCTGGTCACGACATTTTCGAGCACAACACCAAACTGATGAGAGGCATTCCAGATATCCGGCTCAGCTTCTTTGTTCAGACGGATAACCTTGGCATAGCAGCCGCCCTCAAAGTTAAAGACACCTTCATCAGACCAGCCGTGCTCATCATCACCAATAAGAGGACGGTTACGATCGGATGAAAGAGTTGTTTTGCCTGTGCCTGAAAGACCAAAGAAAAAGGCGCTTTTGTTGTCTTTATCAATATTAGCAGAGCAGTGCATAGGCAGCACGCCCTTAACCGGCAGCAACCAGTTCATAACTGTGAAAATAGATTTCTTAATTTCACCGCCATACTGAGTGCCGGCAATGATAATAAGTTTCTGCTCAAAAGACAGTGCGACTGCTGTAACAGAACGCAGAGACAGTTCTTCAGGGTCCAGCTCAAGATCCGGTGCATGAAGTATGACATAGTCGGGCGTAAAAGACTCAAGGTCTTCTGCGGCAGGTCGGATAAAAATATTACGCGCAAAGAGAGCATGCCAGGCATTGGTTGTGACCAGCCGGATTTTAATACGATGCCCGGCATCGGCACCTGCATAGAGGTCCTGTGTGAAAAGCGGCTGCCCTGCGAGATACCCGGTGACGGTATCCTTCAGACGACGGAAATTTTCCGGAGCCATTTTCTGATTTGTTGCTGTCCACCACACCTGATCTCTCACCTGTGGCTCATCAACAACAAATTTATCTTTTGCAGAACGACCTGTATGCACACCGGTATGCACAACCAGAGCACCATTTTCTGACAGAGTACCTTCGTGACGCCTCAGAGCGAGAGTGACGAGCTCAGGAGCTGCAAGGTTAGGATATACCGCAGCCCGGGGGTTCACGCCGGTCTGAGACAAGACCCCGGCGCGCTTCTGATCGCTTACACACTCAAGATCACCAGAGGTTAACTGCTCTTGCATAAGTTTTTATCTTTCCTTTTTATAGTACTTATATCCGCAATTACACGTAAACCTGCCCAGGATTTTACCAGAGAAGCATGGAGACCTGGAAATCCGGCGTCTCCCGCGACAGATCCGGCGAGAGCAGAACATAAAAAAACAGGATGAACAACACTCAGAACGCAGCAGGGAATGATATAAAAATTCCACCACCCCTCGCTGCTATTTATATTTTGAATGTTTTATTATATTCTCCTCCGCCGGCAATCATCAGCTCCGGGGTGGCAGCCTTTCTGGCCGGAAGCCTGTCGCAATAACATACAACTCGCAGGAATCTTTCCGGCTTGCCGGCGGTTTAGCGTGTCTTACCTGCGTAAAAGCCTGCTTAAGAGTTGTCAGAAGAGACTGCTCAGCTCCGCCCTGGAACACTTTTGCAACGAAACCACCGCCCTCTGCGAGAATATCAAATGAAAAATCCAGAGCTTCTTCTGCCAGGCCAATAATACGAATGTGATCGGTCGCGGTATGTCCTGTCGTATTAGGAGCCATGTCTGACAATACAAGGTCGGCTTTACCATCCAGCAGCTCAATTAAGCGGTCAGCCATTGCCGGGTCTGTGAAATCACCTTCTATAATTTCTGCACCAGGCACAGGTTCAACCGGCAAAAGGTCAACCCCGGCAACGCACGCAGCCCCTCTTTTTAAAGCAACCTGCGTCCAGCCTCCGGGCGCTGCACCAAGATCTACTACGCGCATACCAGGCTTAATCAGCTGAAAGCGGTCATCAAGCTCAATCAGCTTAAACGCTGCACGCGAACGCCAGCCCTGCTTATGAGCCGCCTGAACATACGGGTCATTCAGCTGACGGGTAAGCCAGCGCTGCTGACCGGTTGTGCGCCCCCGCGTTCTGCGCAGGGACACAGTCTTGGTGCGCAGGCTACGCAATGCATCCGTCTCGCCACCACTCACCCCGGCACGAACCGTCGCATTCACCTTTTTACGACGACCCGGCACACGTGGCGTCTTATCACCCCCGCCTGACTGCCCTTTACCGTTTTTCATACCAGCCCTGCTCTGGCAGAGTAATCTAGCGCCTTCATTTCGTTTTCCGCCCCGCTCTGAAATTTCCCTCGCCCGACTTTTGCGGCGCGAATCATACGTAACATCATACCTTCTCTTAACCCACGATCAGCAACCGTTACATTCGCAACAGGCCACACGTCATGAATTGCTTCGAAGATAGCACATCCTGGTAAAATAACAGAAGCCCGCTCTGCACCAATGCACGGGTGAGATTTTATGCGCTCAGGCCCCAGCTGCCGCAATGTGCCTGCAGCTCGCCTCACAGCCTCAGAGGGCAGCTGAATACCATCAACTGCGTGACGTACATAACGCGGCAGATTAAGGACCAGGCTGGCCAGCGTTGTTACCGCACCGCCGGCACTGATCAGGCAAACCTGCTCACGGCGAATTTCTGATGTAATACGATGAACAGATTCAAACTCATGTAATGCCTTTTTGACATGCGCGACCATCATTTCATAACATGAGGTTATATCACCATCGCGCTCACAGAACTGCTCAGCCAGCGTTATCACCCCCACAGGAAGACTGATGTAACCAATCAGCTCGTGGGAACGCGTCTGTGAATCAATACGAACCCATGCAACCTCGGTAGAGCCTCCGCCAATATCAAACAATAGCGCCCGGGTCTGCGCTGAACGAAAAGGCATTTGATGAAACAGGCTTGCACACCCCTCAACGGCAAGTCGTGCTTCCTCTCGCCCCGAGATGACAGAAACGGAAAAACCAGTCTCCGCCTTAATGCGCTCAATAAATGCAGGTCCGTTTTCCGCTCTGCGACAGGCTTCTGTCGCAACAGCGTGTAAGGCTTTTAAATTCCATTTCTCAATACGTTTTGCACATATTTTAAGTGCGTCAATCGTTCTCGCCATAGCCTGCTCCGTAAGGCGACCTGTCAGATGCAGCCCCTCTCCCAGCCTGACCATACGATTATAGCTGTCCATAATACGGAAGCCCCCTGCCACCTGAGGGGCTGCCACCATAAGACGACAATTGTTCGTACCCAGATCAAGTGCTGCAAAAAACCGCCCACCAGACCGATACGAAAAAGATACCAAAGGGGGTTTATTACGGTATGCCCCCCAGGGAGCGGAGTAAGCCATCTGCCAGATCCTTAAGAAGCAGAAAACAGAAAATGATAAAAAATGCTTTTTTCTGCTTTTCCCCTATTGCGCTTTCCTTCCGATCAGGTTAAACGCTTCTCAGCAAGCAGGAAAGAGCTTTTTCAACAAAGCTTCCTTCTTTCTGTTTTATGCTGGGAGATAGTTTAGCGGTAGAACTACCGGCTCTGACCCGGTCAGCCCTGGTTCGAATCCAGGTCTCCCAGCCAAAAAATTACCAAAAAAACATATTTATAGACAAAAAAACTTTTTCTGATACTTCTTTCGGCGTCTTTGACGCATCTGAAAAAGTTTTCAGGAAAAAAAATGGATACGACCCCCGCTTCCTTTACACAGGAAGGTCCTTACGGAATAAAATTTGATTTTAATGTCGGCGCCAGGATCCTCCTGCCTGAAGGCCACAAATGGGATGTAGAAATTATCGATTTTGAGACCAGAAGCGTTATTTATCAGGTCGCTCTGGATGGTGGCGTTATTCACAGTAAAAAGAAATATTTTTTAAAATTTTATATAAAAATATGGAAAGATAAAAAACTGGTTTTCGAGCACGTTCTCGACCTGCGACAAAAACCCGTTCAGATACAAATGGAAAATGGCGGGCTGGGAGATCATATCGCATGGATTTCTCACGTGGAGGCTTTCAGACAAAAACATCAGTGTCAGCTGTTCTGTGTGGTGCGCAAAGATCTGCAGGAGCTTTTTCAGGCAACCTACCCCGACATTATTTTTATTACAGACAGGCAGCAGGACAACATAAATTACTACGCAACTTATGTTGTCCTCGTATTTTATAATGACAGTGAGCTTGATCACTCCCGGGTTGATTATCGGGAAGCTGGTCTCGTTGTTTCCGCAGCATATATTCTTGGTCTGCCGCCAGTTGAGCGGCCAACACGACTGGCTCTGACACACAAGAGCCCGCCTCCTGATCAGCCTTATGTCTGCATCGCCACACAGGGCTCCAGCCACTGCAAATTCTGGAACAATCCTTACGGCTGGAAAAGCGTCATTCATTTTCTGAAACAGCAGAATTATCGTGTCATCTGCATTGATAAAGATGACATCAGCCATCATGGACGCGCTGTACATACTATCCCACACGGCGCAGAAGATATGACTGGCCCCCTGCCCCTGAGTCAGCGCGCAGAACTTTTACAAAATGCCGCTTTTTTTATCGGCCTTTCCAGCGGGCTTTCGTGGCTTGCATGGGCATCTGGCATACCGGTCGTTATGATCAGTGGCTTTACAGCTGAAAAAAATGAATTTTATACGCCCTGGCGCATTATCAATCATAATGTCTGTAACAGCTGCTCAAACGATATCCGATGCCGGCTCGATGTTACAGATTACTTCTGGTGTCCTCGCTTTAAAGACACACCAAAAGAGTTTGAATGCTCAAAAGGCATTACACCAGACCATGTCATTTCCGCCATCGGCTCCCTCATCGAGCAGCAAAAGACGCAGGTTTAACACCGTGGTGGCGTCAGCACCTGAGCATTATACTTACTCCTCAGGTGCTGAGACTGGCAGTTAGCTGAAATACCTCGTGACATACTCTTTATAGCTCTGAAGTAAAAAAGAGGTCGCCTGTTTCGCGATCTCAGTCTTAGGGAAAAAATAATCAAACGCATGAAAAGCGCCTTCAAACTCCCTGAATGCTACAGGGATATTGTGCTCCCGAAGCCGCTCGACATAACTGACAGTTTCATCTCTGAATGCTTCAATGCTACCAACAAACGTAATCGTGGGCGGCAGCCTGCTGTAATCATCCGCACGTGATGGCGCAGCATAAGGCGAAGTGGGAGAAGCCGCTCCTTTAAGATACAACTTCCAGCCCAGCCGGTTATTTATTGCATCCCATACAGGTGCATTACTATCGAGGCAGGAGGAGGTGTTTTGCCTGTCATCTATCATAGGGTACAGAGGGATCTGAAAAGCAATTTTGACGTCATTTGTATCAGTTGCCTTCAGAACAACAGAGGCGGTTAAACCTCCTCCGGCACTATCCCCTGCAACAATAAACTGCTCATCAACGGCACCCAGCGCGGCGGCATTCTCTTTCATCCATAATAACGTATTATAACAATCATCAAATGCAGCAGGAAAAGGCGCCTCGACAGACTTACGGTAATCGGGAGCCACGATAATGCAGGGGTGTGCCGCAATAAATGCACTGAAGGATGCGGCAAACATTTCCGGGATATTAGTCATGTACCCGCCACCATGAAGGTACAACATTGCAGGCAAAGGACCAGAAACATGCTCTGGCTTATAAATGCGTATACGCAGCGGCGAGGCAGAACCTGGTATTTTAATATAACGCTGCTCACATACCAGCCCGTCGGTATTTTTGCCGGCCATAAATTTACGGGCCATATTCAGGGCAAAGCGTGCAAACCACTGATGATGATACAAATGCGCGATGAGCCTGCCGGCATAATATCCCTTACGTAAGTCAGGGGAGATCATATCTTTACTAACACGCATCTTTTTATACACCCATATTTCATGACAGATTGCCATCAGGCCGAATTAACGTGCCGACCCCACCCGTAATTCGTGCGCTGACCACTCTCTGAAGTCGCAGATTATAAGCCTGGCAAATGCACGTCAGTCTGTCATGTTAAAAACAGTATGTATAATATGCCGTTATCAGCATGCCGCGTGCTGATAACGCTGCATGCTTGAATCACTCCAGTCATTCTTCGGATATGAAATTGGCGGGAGGCATATCCTGGCTTCCAGCTTTGATAGCGCCAGTGTCATCGCGATATCGATACCCAAATTATTCCAGGCAACATAATGAAAATCACGTTCCCAGAAACTATTTGCGTTCCTTAATAAATATGTGTCCTTTGTCAGCGGGAAAACTGCTTCACGGAGCTTCCGGGCCCCCTGCGGGGTCAGAACATAACAACACGCCCCGGCAAAGGCGTTCAGACGAGGAAAACAAAACTGTTCATCGGTTAAATTCCTGTCTGATACATCGTCAGAAAAAATAAGGCTGGTTTTTGGAATGCCTCCCCCGAAATCAATCTCGACAGGCCAGTCGGTATTAAAGCCAAGAACCAGCAGATCAAAATTTTTCAGAGTGTTTATGTGTTTATCCCTCAGATCGAAAAAATTATGATTAAGGACCAGGTCATCTTCCATGATCGTCACATTTTCATCGAGCTCTATGCACTTATTCCACAAATGCAAATGAGATAAAGCGATAGAAAGAGGTATGGGAGCATATTCACACCCCTCATTAAGAACACCCGCATAATAACTGCTGTTTTGTTCTATTTTAGAGGGCGTAACAGCTTCAAAAACTTCAATAGGGTTTTGATCATTTCTGTTTGAAGAAATGAATGTCTCAAGTCTTTTTCTGTTTTCCTTAACATTAATAACAAAATTTTTCATATTTATCTCTGCTCTATCAGCATACGTCTTGTAATTCTTAACATCTTTTTTGATCTCAAATAATTTTTTGTTGTTTATCAAGATGATATTTTGTAATAAATAAAATTTATTTAATAATGCAGTCTTATTATACCAGCATATGCTTTTTCTGGCGGTATAAATTTTCTCCGCTTGTACAGCACGCCGCTTATCTGACGCATATGTTATTTTTAGCAGCTAAACGGCTCTGCCCCGCAAGCAAAGAAAAACTATAACGCGATTTCAGAACCTTACAGACAGAAAACAACATAATCTGTCATGTTTTCCTTATCGCTGCAGAATAACTGAAAATGCGCAACTTTCGCAAAAAAAACTTTCTATTTTTCGTAAAATGATTACAATGGCGGTCCAGCAGTAACAAAACGGTGCAAAAATCAGACAGTTTTTATCATAAACGGAAAGATACATGCTCCTCCTCTGATGGAGCAATCTGTTTGATGTCTGTCAACTGCTTCATCATTCTCAAAAGAGTGGTGAACTCTTGCCCGCTGCACCTTCGCTTCCTATCTTTAATGCTGCTCTAACATGGATTTATGGTGATCATGGCTTACGCAACGACCAATCCTTATACTGGCGAAACACTCAAGACATTTCCTGAAGCCAGCGACCAGGATGTACAGAATGCACTGCACGACGCACACGAAGCTTTTAAAAGCTGGCGTCATGTATCTTTTTCTGAGCGTGCAAAAATCATGACTAAAGCGGCAGAAATTCTGCGGCGCGACATCGATAAATACGCAAAGCTTCTGACCCTTGAAATGGGTAAGCTTTACGAAGAAGCTAAGCTGGAAACGATCCTTTCAGCTGAAATTTTTGAGTATTACGCCAAAAATGCAGAAAGCCTGCTCAAGTCTGAAAAGCTGCCTGTAGCAGACCCTAAAGAGGGTAATGCTATTCTGGTGCATCAGCCTCAGGGTATTGTTTTTGCGATTGAACCCTGGAACTTCCCTTACTATCAGATCGCACGTATCATTGCGCCTCAGCTTTCAGCCGGTAACACCGTTCTGCTGAAACATGCCTCCAATGTTCCTCAGTCAGCTGCTATTTTTGATGACCTGATGATCGAGGCCGGCCTGCCAAAAGGTGCTTTCCGCAACCTGTATGCAGCACGTCACCACACAGAGACCATCCTTAATGACCCACGCGTTTGCGGTGTTGCTCTGACAGGTTCAGAACAGGCTGGCTCAATCGTCGCTGCGGTTGCTGGTAAAGCGCTCAAAAAATCGACTATGGAACTGGGCGGCGCAGACGCATTCGTTGTTCTTGAAGATGCTGATGTCGAAAAAGCTGCAAAATGGGCAGCTTTTGGTCGTCACTGGAATGCCGGTCAGGTTTGCGTTTCTTCTAAACGTCTGATCGTTGTTGACGCTGTTTACGACCGTTTTGTTGAGATCTACAAAGCTGAAGTTGCAAAGTTCAAAGCTGGCGACCCGATGGACCCGTCAACCACTCTTGCACCACTTTCTTCTCAGAAAGCTGCTGACGACCTGAAAGCTCAGGTTGAAAAAGCTAAAACACATGGTGCTGTTGTTGAAGTTATCGGGGCTCCCGTGCCTGAAAAAGGCGCCTTCTTCCAGCCTCTGCTTATGACCAACCTGCACGAAAACAATGAAGCCCGTCACTGGGAGTTTTTTGGCCCGGTTACACAGCTTTATCGTGCAAAAGATCAGGATGATGCCGTTCGCATTGCTAACGACACACCTTATGGTCTGGGCGGTTCAGTCTTTACAAAAGACACAGCACGCGGTGTTGAAGTGGCTAAACAGATCCACACAGGCATGGTCTATATTAACCACCCAACCATGGTAAAAGCTGATCTGCCATTTGGTGGTGTTGCTAACTCTGGTTATGGCCGTGAGCTGATTGGTCTGGGCATTAAAGAGTTTGTTAACCACAAGCTGATTGATGTTGTTGATATTGATGCACCGTTCTGATTTTACCGAACGGTAATGGCTGAATAAAAAAGCCTGCCTGAATTAATTTTCAGGCAGGCTTTTTTTAGCTCATATTAAAGAAACACTCAAAGGCATCAACCCCATAGCCACGCAGCACCCCTGACACCTGAGCTGTCACCATGCCTGTTTTTGACAATTTCAGTTTTACACTCAGGCGTAACAACATAACGACGCATCATATCAGGCACACGACTGTAAATACTGCTGAGATTAGAAACACCGCCTCCCAGAACAATCACATCGGGGTCCAGCAGGTTAACCAGCAGGGCAAAGGCACGTCCCAGCCGCTCAATATAAATATCAAGCGCCTTAACCGCCGTCTGATCACCTGCCTGAGCGGCCTCCTCAATACCATGTGTTGAGCGGTTACCCGGCCCTTTCCACAACTCAGCCAGAGCAGAACCGCACAGGAAGCGCTCAATGCAGCCCTCGTTACCGCAGAAGCATTTAGGCAGAGGAAATTCCTCCTGCCTGACCCAGGGAAGAGGAATATGCCCCCACTCTCCGGCAACATGATGCGGGCCTGTCAGAGGTTCGTTATTAACAACAATGCCACCACCAACGCCCGAACCAAGTATCGTGCCAAATACAACCTTATGGCCGGCAGCCGCTCCATCAATCGCCTCTGAAAGAGCAAAGCAGTTGGCATCATTTTCTACCCGCACAGCCGCACCTAATATACGCTCGAGGTCATCACCAAATGGTTTGCCATTCAGCCACACAGCATTGGCATTTTTAACGCAGCGCGACTGCGCATCGATCGAGCCCGGAATACCAATACCCACCGTTGCGACAGGGGCAGTCTCAGCCAGCGTCTGCTGAACCATTTCTGCTATTTTGTGCAGAAGAGCGTCGTAAGTTCCCGGGTTGGCTTCTCTCCGACGAATAACAATCTCTCCGGTCGGATCAAGAGCCGCAATTTCTATCTTGGTACCACCAAGATCGATTCCGAGACGATAATCTGACATCTGACAACCTTAAACAGAAATATTGCACAAAAGTTAGGGACCAACAGGTGGCATAAGATAACGTGTAAAACTATGCCATCACATACTTTGACCTATTCAGACAAGGCTCATTACCATGAAAGAGTATTTTCTTGATGTTAGCGGACTAAGTTGTCCCATGCCTGTTCTGAAGGCAAACCGCACTTTACGGACAATGACCCACGGAGATCAGCTGCGTATTATTGCGACAGATCCAAAAAGCATTGCTGATTTTGAAGTGTTTTGTCGTGAGACCGGACACACTCTGATTTCCTTTTCTGAAGAGGATAACTCTTTCTCTTTTCTCATTCAGCATCGCTAAAAAATATTTCCTGCCCTCGTCACAACAACTTTATCCACCCCGTATTGAACGATAACACTTGGCAGGACCCTGCCTTTGAGAGTAATCCCTCCTTCTTAAAGGATAGAAAAAGGGCCTGGACACAATGCCGGATGATATTACGTCTTTATCTTTTGAAGCTGCGTTGTCTGAGCTTGAAAAAATTGTAAGCAGCCTTGAAAACGGCCAGATGAAACTGGAAGAGGCCATAACATCCTACGAACGTGGGGCAGCATTACGTCAGCATTGTGAAAAAAAGCTGCATGAAGCTGAAACCCGCGTTCAGGCTATCACCCAGAAAGCCGACGGCTCTCTGGATATGAAACCTGTGAACTGAGATACAGATGACTGAACCGACCATCCCCGCCGGGGCTCCCCGCTTTTCTGACGCTGCGGCTCTGCGCGCAAGCATGTCTGCTCATGCCGGGCTGGTAGAAAGCACTATTGATGCACTTCTGCCACTGACATCTGGCAAAGAAAACAAGCTTATTGAAGCGATGCGCTATGCCACTCTGGGTGGCGGAAAACGCCTGCGTGGTTATCTGGCGGTGGAGGTTGCCAGTCTGTTTGGCGTACCTTCCGCACAGTCTGCCCGTGTTGGTGCTTCAGTAGAAATGCTGCATGCCTATTCACTCGTGCATGATGATCTTCCCGCTATGGATGATGATGATCTGCGCCGTGGTCAGCCTTCTACGCACCGTAAGTTTGATGAAGCCACAGCGATCCTGGCCGGAGATGCGCTTCAGACAAAATCTTTTGAAATTCTGGCCGAAGCAGACACTCATGCTGATGCCTCAGTCCGTATTGCACTGATTCTTGCCTTTGCTGATGCCTCGGGAGCAGCCGGTATGGTCGGCGGGCAGATGATTGATATGGAAGGTGAAGGCCAGTCTTTTCCGCTGGATGACGTACGTCGTCTGCATGCTCTTAAAACCGGATGCCTTATCCGCTATTCAGCTGAGGCTGGTGCCATTCTCGGACAGGCCACACCCGACGAGCAGGCCCGTCTGCGCTCTTATGGCACACATATTGGCGCTGCATTTCAGATTGCTGATGATGTGCTTGACGCGACAGCAACCGCAGAAGAGCTTGGTAAAACAGCCGGGAAAGACGAAGCCTCAGGTAAATCTACCTTTGTCTCTCTTCTGGGTATTAAAGGAGCACAGGCTGAAGCTGAAAGACTGGTTGAACTGGCCGTCAGTGAGCTCGCTCCTTTCGGAGAAAAAGCCAGCAATCTTAAAGCACTGGCTTATTACGTCATTCAGCGCAGGAACTAATCATGTCAAACGAACCCACCACTGTGCCGACGCACGGCCGTTTTCCTGTTCTGGACCGCGTGACATACCCGCAGGAT
>NZ_JOMN01000020.1:0-25774 GCF_002153485.1 Acetobacter sp. DmW_043
TAAATATTAATTGTTTATTTTTTTATTTTTTACATTTTATGATTTATTTATCATTAATAAATTTTTAATTATTAATATATAATTTATTTGATGGTATGTGCAGATATACCTTATTTATCACGCAGGATTGTTTTTTCTTAACGAAACAGCATGAAAGATCATAGTTATTTATAAACAAACTCGCAGATGAGTTGCATTATAAATCACAGCCTGATCATCCCCAGCTGCCTTCAGCATAATGTTTGCTCTGAGAACTCGTTGAAATAATTCAATTGATTACGTTTTAAATAGTTATGAAGGTAAACAGAGAATGAGTCATGTTACATCCAACGTCCTGTATGTTGATGATGGTCTGAATGGATGGACAAACCCAGGTGGATTTTACGGCGCCGGATTTACATCTGTAACCGTTGAATCTGGCGGAACGTTTGCCGGCGCAACGCTTACCTCCGGAGGCAGCTTAACAATCCAAAGCGGGGGCACTGTACTCAACAACACATTCGAAGGCGGTACGCTGACTGTTGAAAACGGTGGGGCTCTCAGCAATATAACTATCAGTAGCGCTGCAACCGCTATATTTTTAGCAGGCACTAACGAATATTATTACAATGTAAATTTAGACGGTGGCACAATAAGTGCATTTAACTCTACACCTTACTTTAACTGGGGAAGTAATGGCGGCACACTCATTCTCGAAAGTGGGTCAGTCGATACAGAAGGTGAGGACCCTTCATCTGGAAATGCCAATATCATAGTAAATTCAGGGGCCGTACTATCCGGCACTACGCTGGCCTCTGGCAATACACTCACTGTAAACAGTGGCGGCAGCGTCACCGGTGCAATTATCAATTCTGGCGCAACAGCGGTATTTTCCGCAGGCGCCAATGAAAATGCCACTCTCAATGGCGGCGTAATCAGCGCTTATAACTCTCCTCCTTATTTTACGTGGGGCAGTAGTGGTGGCACACTCATCTTAGAAAGTGGTGCCATTGACACGAACGAATCACCATTTTCTGGAAATGCCAGTATCATAGTAAATTCAGGGGCTCAGCTATCCAGCGCTACGCTGTCCTCTGGCAATACACTCACTGTGAACAGTGGTGGCAGCCTCGCCAGTACAACCATCAATTCTGGCGCAACAGCGGTATTTTCCGCAGGCGCCAATGAGGTAACTTCTGTCCATCTCAATGGTGGCGTAATCAGCGCTTATAACTCTCCTCCTTATCTGGGATGGACCACTAGTGGTGGCACTCTTATCTTAGAAAGTGGTGCCGTTGATACGTACGAAACTCCACCTGCCGGCAACGCCAATATTTACGTTAATTCAGGGGCGACCCTGCAAAGTACGACTATATCTTCCGGCAATACACTTATTGTAAGCAGCGGGGGCGTAGTCTCCACCCTTACTGTTACCAGCAGCGGTGGTGCTGGTATACGAGGCCTTTCGTCCTCTGCTGTTGTCTCTGGCGGAGGTGTTCTGGAGGCTGCTGCCGGCGGAATAATTGCAAATAATACTGTTGAAAGCGGTGGCTCCTTATATGCGCGCAGCGAAGGCGTAATAGGCACAACAACAGTTTCAAGCGGTGGTTCTCTTTATGCATTTTCGGGCGGTGTCATCTCAGGCAACGTCACAGCAGAAAGAGGTGCCCAGGTCACCATTCCATCAACCGCAGGGGGCACAGTCACCCTCACGGGTGATGGCAATTCTGACCTGGTTATTACTGGCAATACAAGCCCGACAACTGTTATCTCAGGTTTCACTCAAAATGTCGGAACAGGTGCTGTTGACAGCATTACACTCGAAAGTGTGAAAGCTAATGACGTTAAAGACGTCACATACCCTGACGCCAATCACGTCACATTCACACTTCAGGATAATTCATCCATTACGCTCAACATCATTGGTGTTGAAGAAATTGGCTATACTCTGAGTGAAAATTCTGATGGTGACCTGGTTTATGAGGTCTGCTTCCTGGCAGATACACTCATTGCCACACCCGATGGTACAATGGCCGTGCAGGACCTGAAACCAGGTGATGTTATCGTTTCTTATCAGGACGGAAAAGCATGCCATACCACTGTGACATGGGCAGGCAAGGCACATTGCACTGTAAAATCAGACAAATCTGACGATGAAGCCGGCTACCCTGTTCGTATTCTCCAGGATGCCATTGCACCAGGTGTTCCTTTTAAAGACCTGCTGGTAACAGCTGAACACTGCCTGTTTTTCGACAATGCATTTATTCCTGCACGTATGCTGGTTAACGGCCGCTCAGTCTTTTATGACCACTCAGTTCCGTCTTATGACTACTACCATATTGAAACCGAGGGCCATTCAGTCATTATGGCTGATGGTATGCTGACTGAAAGCTATCTCGATACAGGTAACCGTAATGCCTTCAGGCAGCAGGGAAATGTGTTCATCTTTAACCCACAGACAAAAAGCTGGGAAAATGATGCCGCTGCTCCGCTGGATGTGTCACGCGAACGGGTAGAACCCATTTACCGCCAGATTGCACAACGTGCAGAAAAGCGCAGACTGCCACTTCAGACACTGCCGCCTGCACTCACAACTGAGACAAACCTGCATTTACGTTCAGCTAACGGACATATCATTCAGCCACTCCGTACAGTTGATAAATGCGTCATGTTCATGATCCCTGACGGTCTTGATACTGTGCAGATCGTCTCAAACAGCAGTAAACCCTCTGACACCCGGGGGCCATTTGTTGATGACCGACGCAATTTGGGTGTACTTATCGGCGAAGTGCTCTTTTTTGAAGGCAACAAAAAAAGAGAGATTATCCATCACCTCACCGATGACGCACTGAACGGCTGGTATGGTATCGCCCACCCTTCAGCACGCTGGACAAACGGCAATGCCTCTCTGCCACTGGGGCCTCGTAAACCAGGCAGCATCGGCCTGCTTTCACTCAGCATCGAAGCTGCCGGTCCTTACTGTGTAACGCAGGATGAGGAAGGCAAAAAAACAGCCTGAGGAAACACGAAGACCTGATAACATAAAAAATATCAGGTCTTCCTTTGAGTTAATCAGCTCTGCTCATGCAGGTTAAAACTGAAAATACCGGAAGCTGCTATAATATTTTACTATGCGGCTTCCTTTACTCAGGAAGTATATTCAGGAGCTGAACAACTAACACCAGCCCAGAGCAGATAACTTGGTCAGATCATCCGGTGTTAACCAGCCCTCACGCAACATATCCCGGATCATCCACCCGAACGAAAGCTCTGGTGTTTGGATATGCGTATTAAAAGACATTGTTTCTGTAATATTTTTTCCATCAGACAAAACAGAACGCACAGCTTTTTCGGGCAAATTTAAACCATTATTCTCCTGCTTAGCACTCAGTAATGCTGCCACTGAAGCTGAATTCTCTGACTGATTGCATAAGATTGCTGCTTCGGAGAGTGCTGAATAAAGACGTTTTGTTTCATCCGGATATCTCATTTTCCACTGATCTGTTAAAATGAGCATCTTCTCCAGGTGATCTGGCACAGTAGCTGCTGAGCCTGATACAGCAAAGGCAAGGTGACGGAGCTGGGCATCTGCGCCCCAGGGTGGACCGGCACAAAACCCGTCAATTTCTCCTCCCAGAAGAGCCTCAATCATACGAGCGGGAGGCATAACCACAATGTCTGTTTCCGTATTACGGCAGACGGAAATTTTTTTGAGAAATCGTGTCAGAATAAGGTAATGTGTCGAATAAAGGTGAACAACAGCAAGACGCGGCTTACGGTTAAGAGAACTCTGCCAGGTATGAAACGCTTTCTTTTTGTCTGGTTCCGAAATCCACGCACTCTGTGCCGCAGCCTGCCCACGCAGAACAATACTATTCCCTCCCCTGCTGACAGGCAGACCAGGGCGCAAACCAATAGCCCTCCCCCGCTGCCCAAGCGCTGTCATTATAGCCAGTGGCGGAAACATAAGTGCCCCATCAAGGCCATTCCAGACAAGACCATCAGCAACGTTAGCCCATGAGGGCATAACAACAGGCTGAATATTCAGACCATAACGGGAAAAAATATCGCGTGCGTGCGCCACCAGCACGGGGGCGCTATCAGCCAGTTGTAAAACGCCAATACGGCATAATGAGCTCATACTGGTGTACTCCTGTCATATCGGGCAAGATAATCTTTAGCGATATCAGCTATTTTCCGTGATTTTTCCATAGCCTGCTTACGAAACCAGCGGTAAGCTTCATCTTCTTTACAGCATTCATTTTTCATAAAAAGCAGCTTTGCCCGATCTGTCGCTTCACGGTCAGACAATGTTTTTCTGGCGGCCTGTAGTTCTGCACTGGTTTGCCGAAAGCGGCGATACAGTGCAATTGCAGAACGCAGCAAAGGTTTTACATCTTTTACCGGTGTATTCAGTACATTGTATGAGCAGACGCCAGCCGCAAACGCATCTTCCATCAGACTCTCGTCATCCTCATCAATAAACAGGGCAACAGGCCGCTCAAGGCCAGAGGCAGAAAGTGCTCTTACACTATCAAGTGCATCACGATCAGAGCGGCTTATATCTACCAGAACAATATCAGGTATATGTATGCGTACAGCATTAATAAGGCTGGTGCCCGGGTGAAGCATAACAACATCCAGAGTGTTGTCGGCTGCGAGCAGGCTTGCCAGGGCTCCTGCTCTGTGGGAATTTTCATCTGCCAGAAGGACCTTCATCACCCGTTGTCTTTCTGTTTAATATACATCACGCAGATAGCGGCCGCTGCGTGCCAGCTCTGCCAGAAACTCCCCGGCCTGTTCAATGCCCATCGCGCCATGACGGCTGACAATCTGTTTCAGAGTATCATCAACATCACGTGCCATTCTTGCAGCATCACCACAGACATAAAGGCAGGCACCCTGATTAATCCACTCCCACATGGCAAAACTGTGTTCGTTCATACGGTCCTGCACATAAATACGTTCATCCTGATCACGAGAGAAAGCTGTATCAAGACGGCTCAGATACCCCTGAGCCATAAAATCCTCCAGCTCTGAGCGATAATAAAACCCATTTTTTTCATGACGTTCACCAAAAAAGAGCCAGGCAGGCCCTGTTGCCTGCCGGACAGCACGCTCCTGTAAAAACGCGCGGAATGGTGCGATCCCGGTTCCTGGTCCAATCATAATTACCGGCAGACTATCATCCTCCGGCAGGCGAAAATGCGAGGATGGCTGTATAAAAACTGAAACCCCCTCACCACTTTTAAGGCGGGTCAGCCATGTGGAGGAGACACCAGGAAACGGCGTATAATTTACACCAACCGTCAGGTGAACCCGCTCCGGATGCAGACGCGATGATGAAGACACCGAGTAAAGACGTGGCTGCATGCGCCTGAAAAGCGCAGGTATCTCCTGCTCTGAGGGTGGCACTGTCAAAGTGCTTATCAGGTCAGGCAAATATCCGCTTTCCGTTAACCCCAGCTTTTTCAGCAACGCCGGTGCCGGACGAGAAAGATCAAAGCACCGGCGCAGGGCGTCACCCAGAGACACGGCCCCTTTATGACGCAGTGTGAGCATAGTGTTTTCAGCAAGCTGAAGGGCTTTAAGCACTTTCTGCACAATGGCTTCATTATTCAGTGGCCAGACCCCAAGTGCATCACCTGTAGTATAGTTTAAACCAGTGCCGGATATATCCAGCTCAACATGGCATGTTTCTTTCCCGCCCTCTTCACCGCTCAGATGTGTAACTTTAACCAGGCGTGCAGTTACGGGTGTATCGCGGGTTATCCCCTCAGATACACATAGCGGCTGTTTCATTAACGGCTTTGTGTCGGTGCTCTTACCCTCATCCCCCAGTGCTTTGAGTAACTGAGGCTGCCAGGTCTCTACCACGTCGTCATAATCAGGTTCACACTCTGCACGCTCAAGCAAACTAAATGCACCAAGAGAGCTAAGCTTCTTGTCCAGTAAACGCCCGAAACCACAAAAACTGGCATAAGCAGAATCCCCTAATGCCAGGACTGCATAACGTAGTGTCGTCAGTGGGGTATTATGCTGCTGCAGCATGTTCCAGAAAGGAACTGCACTGTCGGGCGCCTCGCCGTCACCAAAGGTAGAGACTACAAAAAGAGCTGTCCCTGTCAGATCGTCGGGAGAACACCCCTCCAGACCAGCAAGCCTCACGTCATATCCACTTTCACTCAGCCAGGAGCTGAGCTGTGTCGCCAGCATTTCAGCTCTCCCTGTCTGAGAAGCCCACCAGAGTGTAAGCGCCGGTCGTGAAGAGGCAGGCTGACTATCATTACGCGGAGCCACAGCTGGCAAACGTGAATAAAGTGAGGTCAGCAACCCGTTAAGGTAAGACACCTGCTCAGACGATAACGGAGCAGAAGGTGGAATAACCGGCACTGTATTCTCTGGCGGCGTAAGCCGTAACCCCTCCAGAAAGCCGTTTATCCAGCCGACACTCCCGCCCGAAAATTCTGGTTTTTTAAATGCTGTCAGGTTCAGATGCTGAGCAAGAAAATCGGCTGGCATAATGTCAGTTCTCTCCTGTGTCACAGAGGAAGCAGTTCCGATTAAAGTAAGCGATACGGCACAGTGTTTAATGCCTGGCTGCAACGAAAGCGGATCAACCGCATCAGAAGTGACCTCATTGATGCAGAGCTGTTCACCAAACCGGTCATTCCAGTGGAAAGGTGCAAAACAGGTCCCTGGCGCCACGCGTGATGAAATATGCGCAGGCAATACGGCTCTTCCCCGCACGGAGCGTATCTCTACAAGATCCTTGTCTGAAATACCTGTGTGTTTTGCATCGTCAGGAGAAATTTCAATAAACGGGCCAGAATTAAGTTTATTGAGCTGCATGACCCGACCCGTTTTGGTCAGGGTATGCCACTGATGTTGCAGACGGCCGGTATTCAGCAAAAAAGGATAATGTTCATCAGGCTGTTCTTCCTGCGCCATCCATGGGCGTGGCAAAAACACAGCTTTACCATCAGAATGTGCAAAAACAGGAGGGGCCTGCATATCAGGACGATAACGAACAGGATGCCTTGTGGAGAGATCACCCTCTGCCGCAGGCCATTGAACAGGGCCTGTTTGCAGACGGGAATGACTTACCCCCGAAATATCGTAACCTGTCAGTGAGTTTGTAAACTGACCAGCTTCGGCAAATATCTCAGCCGAAGACGCAAAGGAGAAACCCTCGCTAAACCCCATGGCACATGCAACTCTGGCAATAATCTGCCAGTCCGGCAGGGCCTCTCCGGGTGGCGCCACAGCCTGACGAGCCAGTGTCATGGTACGGTCAGAGCTGACCTGCACGCCATCGCCCTCCGCCCATAAAGCACCGGGAAGCAGGATGTCAGCATAACGGCCGGTTTCGGCATCTGCATAAGCATCCTGCACTATAACCAGCTCTGCAGCTTCAAGAGCGTCTCTTACTTTACCGCGGCGGGGAACAGTAGCAACCGGGTTCGTGCAGATGATCCAGCAGGCTTTAATTGCCCCCTCTGCCATATCTCTGAACATCGCAATGGCGCCATCACTTCCGCTGCTACGGATCGTGCCCGGTGGCAGTTTCCACTGCTCCTCACAGAAAGATCTGTCTGTTTCTGAAAGAGCCGTGCGCTGCCCAGGCAACCCCGGCCCCATATACCCCATTTCACGCCCGCCCATCGCATTTGGCTGGCCGGTAAGCGAAAACGGGCCACTGCCGGGCCTGCAGATAGCACCTGTAGCCAGATGCAGGTTGCATAACGCGTTAGTGTGCCACGCCCCCGATACACTTTGGTTTAAACCCATAGTCCACAGAGACATCCAGTCTTTCGCTTCAGCAATCCAGCGTGCAGCTGTCCGTATATCGTTTTCCGAGAGACCTGTAAGAGCAGAGACACGATCAGGTGTATAATCAGCGAGGAATGCAGGCATATCCCCCCAGCCGCGGGTAGAAGCCTCTATAAATTTTTCATCAATAGCGTTCAGCTCAATCAGCAGCAGAAGCAGGCAATTGAGCAATGCCAGATCTGTGCCCGGGCGTATCTGTAAAAACAGATCTGCTTTATCAGCCGTCGCCGTACGACGTGGGTCCACAACAATAAGTTTCGCACCTGATGCACGTTTACGGTCCATAAGACGCAAAAACAGGATCGGATGACAGTCTGCCATATTCGCACCAATGACGAAAAACAGATTACTGCAGTCAAAGTCTTCATACGATCCAGGCGGCGCATCAGCACCAAGAGACAATTTATAGCCTGTACCAGCAGCTGCCATGCACAGACGTGAGTTTGATTCGATATGGCGTGTGCGCAAATAACCTTTGACCAGTTTATTCGCCAGATACTGCGCCTCAAGCGACATCTGACCCGAAACATAAAGAGCAATGGCATCAGGCCCATGCGTTTCAAGAACAGAACGTAAACGCTTAGCCGTTGTCTCAATAGCCGCATCAAGTGATACGGGCACGGGCGACGCTGCCCGCTCTGAGCGAATAAGTGCTGTATCGAGGCGCGCTGAAGATGTCACCGGCTCATGACATGTACTACCTTTAGTGCACAGACGTCCTTTATTAACCGGATGAGAAGCATCACCTTTCACCCGGACAATTTTCTGATCTTTAACCTCCATCACGATGCCGCATCCGACACCGCAATAAGGACAAACAGAACGGACTTCTCGGCACGTCATACAGAATTACGCCATCAACGTTTCTGTCGGGACAGCACCCGCCGTACTAAGTGCACGAATTTCTACACGGCCATGGTGGATCCGCGCATCCCACGCCCGGATAGATTTTGTAACATCTTCAAGACATGCCCCGTCTGTCAGACGGAAATGCTGTTTATAAAGAGGGGAAGCCACAACGGGTTCTCCGTTCAGGTCTCCCATCAGTCCACGCCCCAGCACATTAGCATGGGAAAACGGATCATGATTATCAACAGCAAATACTTGCCCTTCCCCATAGGCATCGGGCAGATAGAACAAAGCAACCTGTATATCGTTATATAAAGCAACCACCCCGGAACGTGCGACCAGGTCCTCCCGAGCGCAAAGGTCTGTCCACTCCGCCGGGCCTGCTGTCAATGACTGCTCAGGCTGATTGTCAGCAGGTTTAACCTGATCGCGCTCAGGCACAGTACGAATGTTGGGGTCCGGGCGACTATCATTTACAAATGTACGGAAGCGTTTCAGTTTTTCCTGATCTGTAAGCGCATCTTTCCATTCACAGTGATATGTGTCCACGACATGCTGCATTTGCTGTTCAAGCTCTTCACAGATACCGAGACTATCGTGAATGATAACATCTTTCAGATATTCCAGACCGCCTTCCAGCCCTTCACGCCAGACAGATGTCCGCTGTAGTTTATCTGCTGTGCGTATATAAAACATAAGGAAACGATCAATATATTTGACCAGCGTTTCTGAATCGAGATCTGTGGCGAAAAGCTCTGCATGACGTGGCCGCATGCCACCATTACCACACACAAAAAGGTTCCAGCCATTTTCCGTGGCGATAATGCCAACGTCTTTACTCTGGGCCTCTGCACACTCGCGCGTACAACCAGAGACTGCAAATTTCAGTTTATGAGGGGAGCGCAGACCTTTATAGCGATTTTCCAAATCGAGCGCTTTACCAACACTATCCTGAACACCATAACGACACCATGTGCTGCCTACGCATGACTTAACAGTGCGGGTTGATTTTCCGTATGCGTGGCCGGTTTCAAAGCCTGCGTCAAGAAGCTCTGCCCATATTGCGGGAAGCTGGTGTAATTGTGCACCAAACAGATCTACACGCTGACCACCTGTTATTTTAGTATACAAATTATATTTTTTAGCCACCTGCCCCAGAATAATCAGCTTATCAGGTGTAATTTCTCCGCCTGCAATACGAGGCACCACAGAGTAGGTCCCGTTTTTTTGCATATTCCCCATAAAAGTATCGTTCGTATCCTGAAGGGGGATATATAACGGGTCGGTAATAGGTTTATTCCAGGCTGAAGCCAGAACAGAACCGACTACTGGTTTGCAGATATCACAACCAAGCCCTCCGTTACCGTACTGCGCCATAAGCTCTTCAAAACTACGGATGCCATGCACCCTGACAAGAGAATAAAGCTCCTGCCGGGTGTACGAAAAATGCTCACACAAACTCCGGTCAACCGTGATCCCACGTGCACTCAGTTCAGTCTCAAACACGTTTTTCAGCAAGGCGGTACAACCGCCACAACCTGTCCCGGCTTTTGTCTCATTTTTCAGCGCTGAAAGATCTGTACAGCCCTGCCCGACAGCCGCGCTGATGGCCCCCTTTGTCACATTGTGACAAGAGCAGATTGTTGCCGTTTCAGGCAGGGCATCAGCGCCCAGTAAGGCTGCCCCCTCCCCCCGCGGCAGTATAAGGGTCGCCGGGTCAGCCGGTGGTGCAATGCTGTTCTGCACATACTGAAAAATCGTATCATAATACGAGTTGTCACCGACCAGCACGGCACCGGTGATGCGCTTACCATCAGCTGAAAGCACAAGGCGACGATATGAGCCATCGGCCTCACCAATAAAACGATAGCTGGTGGAACCAGGCTCAAGGCCATGTGCATCACCTACAGAACCGACATCAACGCCTTGTAGCTTAAGCTTCGTTGACATGTCAGCACCGGTAAAAGCAGCCTCGGTATCACCAGCAAGTAATGCACTGACCACACGCGCCATGGTATAGCCTGGAGCGACCAGACCAAAAATCTTTCCCTCCCACAGCGCACACTCACCAATAGCAAAAATATCAGGATCTGACGTGCGACAGTGATTATCGATAACAATGCCACCACGCTGCCCGATAGCAAGCCCGCAGGTACGGGCAAGATTATCCTGTGGTTTGATACCAGCTGAAAAAACGACAAGGTCAGTTTCAAGTGACGTGTTATCTGCAAAAATAAGTTTGTGCCGATGCGTTGTACCCGCAACAATTTCCTGCGTCTGGTGCTGAACACGCACATCTATGCCCAGGGCCTCAATACGATGCTTTAAAGCACGTCCGCCCTCTTCATCAAGCTGAGCAGGCATCAGGTGAGAGGCCAGCTGAATAACACTGACATTAAGCCCTAACACTTTAAGGGCATTCGCAGCCTCAAGCCCTAACAGCCCTCCGCCAATGACAGTGCCATGCTGAACATTACTGGCAGAATCACGGATAAGGTCCAGATCTTCCAGTGTGCGGTATACAAGACCAGCCGTGCCGGTATTACCCGGAACAGGCGGTACAAAAGGCAGCGCACCTGTGGCAAGAATAAGTGTGCTGTAAGGGAGCTGCATGCTCTCTGTAACAATAATTTTCTCATCACGGTTGATATGAGTCACCCTGTCATTCAGGTGAAGCGTGATGCCATGTGCATCGTGAAAATCCTCCTGATGCAACCTCAGCGCCAGAGCATCCTGCCCTGTCATATACTCTGTCAGGTGAACACGATCATAAGCCTGATGACGTTCTTCACCAAAAATATGAACATCATACTGCTCGTGCAGGCCATGCATAACAAGCTGTTCTGCACAGTAGTGGCCCACCATGCCATTACCAACAATAATAAGGTTTTTTTTCTGGGTCATGGGCGTGCCTCCCGCCATTAAAATTTAAATTCGAGGGTTTGCATATAAAGTACTCCCTCTCTGGCACCGGCATCCCGCATCCCGTGTGAGAGAAGTATCCCTTCAATATCATGAGTCCATGCCCAGTGAGGGGCAAAATTCCAGGAAAACTGTGTGTAGGGCATAACACCGGTAAACCCTCCATGCAGGTTATTTCGCCAGCTGTAGATTTTACCATTGCCGCCATAAACAGCATCCTGCGTGTTAGCACGCCAGAAAACCGGAACATGAAATTTTATTTGCATATCAGGTCTTATCGCAAGATTAGCAACCGGACCAACACCAATAAGATTTTGCGATGTCAGAGAGAGAGAAAGGTCATTATAATAGGGCAAAGGCACATATGGTGTCGCAAAAGTGCCAACAGAACCGCTATGTTTACTGTCTGACCCACCTGAAAAAATATCGGCCTGTATACCAAAACCTGGCTTACCAACCCAGTCTGGCCGGTTATATGTAATTGTAGCGTTAACCGCATAAGCACGAACCGAACGGGTATGCAGGCTATTCTGTGCAGGACGAAACTGCCCCCCCTGGAAGACGCCTGTCAGACTGGTGCTGAACGGGCCGGCATTCCCCCACAGACGCATACCAATATTATCCCGGCGTGATGAACCTTTCTGCAAACCACCAGGTGAAGCTGTCGGAATAGATGCTGCTGCACCGCCATATAAATAGCCAAGGAAAAATACATCAGCAAACATCTGGCTTTTTTGCCCCATAAACTCAAATGAAGGCAGTGCTGTTGATGTATAGGCACCATACAGACGGGCATTGTAATTTGTGCCATCAGCAAACACTTTTTGCGGCAGTTTATTGGTTTGCAAAAAGTCAAAAACATCTAATCTGAAACGTTTCCATATTGCATAGCCACGAAAGCCATCCCATGTCTCCTGCACATTTGTCAGGTCACGGGGGGACTGCATAGAGACAGGTGCATCGAGAAACAGCTGCCGCCCGCCTATAACCCCCATACGGGCACCAAGCAGGCGCCCTTTAACTTCAAGAATACCCTGCTGAAGATCTAGACTCTCCCGCTCGGTGCCAAGCTGATAGCCATAGGTATTTGACCCGCCGGCAACACCATAAATAAACTCAGCATAAGCACGCACATGCTCACCAAGATGCAGGTCTGCGCCATACTGGTTACGTAAGAGCACCCTGCTGGCATTAGTTTTGCCGGCATAACCCATCTGAGGCTGATTTTCGAAAATATAGCGCAAACGGTTTTCACCACTCAGGCTGAGCCAGATACTCCCGTTATTATTCAGCCGAATATATTTAAGACGATTAAACCAGTCTTTCTGACGAACGGCGGGCGAAGTCCGGGCCAGAGCGCTCCAGTCCTCAGCCCAGCGGGCCTGGCCATAACCACCGGTCACACCAAAACCTGAAGCCGCATTATTGCCTGTATTAAATACACCCCAGTCAGGATGATAAAGCGCCCCGCTTATAATAGCTTGTTTATTGGGTAACGGCAGAACAGGAACAGGCACAACCGGCTGTGGGGGCATTTTTACCGCTCTCGGCGCATTTGCCAGAGCACATGCGTTATTAAGCATAAGGGAAGCAATGAGACCGCAGCTTCCCTGACGTGCAAAGCGTGTGAGAGAGTGCATTATACCATCCCTCCGGTCCATTTACGATGACAGAACGTAACGCAAATACAGGCGACAAAGCACAAAAGTGAAAAAACAAAAAAGCCTGGCCCATATGAACCGGCAAACTGACGAGCTGCCCCCAGTGAGGAAGCAAGGTAAAACCCGCCAACACCACCGGCCATACCAACAAGACCGGTCAAAATACCAACCTGGGCAGGAAAACGCACAGGGACAAGCTGAAAGACAGCACCATTGCCCAGACCAAGAGCAAGCATACCTGCAAAAAATGCAGCAAAAGCCAGATAAACCGAAGGCAGGCCCGCAGCAATGCTGGCAAAAATAAAGCCTGCAACAGCGTAAAGTAACATAAGCGCTTTTGTGCCACCCATGCGATCTGCCATTGCACCGCCAACCGGCCGGATAAATGATCCGCTAAACACGACAAAAGCAGTACAGGCTCCGGCAATGGCAGGAGGAAGATGATACTGATCATTAAAATAAATGGTGAGAAACGATGCCAGCCCCACAAAACCACCGAATGTGACGCTATAGAAAAACATCAGGAGCCAGCAACTGCCAGATTTTAATGTGTTTCCCCATGATGCAAGAGAGGGGCCCGATGGCCGTCTTGCAGGCTCGCGTGCCAGGCACACAAACAAAATCAGTACAATAATAAGGGGAAGTGTTGCCAGCCCCAGAACATTAAGCCACCCCATCACAGCGGCAAGACCTGGAGCAAATAAGGAAGCGAGTGCTGTACCTGAGTTACCTGCACCGGCAATACCCAAAGCAGTACCCTGATAACGCGGGGGATACCACGCAGACGCTAACGGCAGAGCTATAGCAAAAGATGCCCCGGCAACACCCAGAACAAGCGCAACCCAAAACATACCGCCATAACTGTGAGGAGCAAGAAACCAGGTCAGGGCAAGACCAAAAATAACACAAAGCTGCGCACCAATAGCGACACGACGCGGCCCGAAAACATCGACCAGCGCCCCGGCAAGAACACGTAAAGCCGCCCCGGCAAGAACAGGGGTCGCAACCAGAAATCCCTTTTCTCCGGCATTGAGATGCAGGTCATGCGCTATCGAAATACCCAGCGGGCCCAGCAAAACCCAGACCATAAATGAAACGTCGAAATACAGAAATGCTGCGATAAGAGTCGGCGCATGGCCGGCTTTCAGGAACCCTTTGTCCACAGAACGTCTCTCTGATGACTTACACATTCATGCAAAAGCCATCGCCCTTAAGGGCCAGCGAACCGCCGTTGATCCGCTCTGTGTCGCACTTCAGCCCCGAAAGGCACAGGTCATTTTCGCCCGCACTGACGAAAAGGTTTAATCTGAGAACATTATACAATCATAATAATTCGAAATCAAAATGATTTTAATGTAATCAAACCACTCCGCTCTGGTCGCGCTACCTAACAAAATCCCATAAAAGCGGGAACCCACCGAAGTGTTTTGCCTCGTGATTTTCTGGTATGATATTTTAACATGAGTGAAAGGACGTCTTATAAAAACAGATACGTCACAGCAGCTCTGCCGCGATCGCTGACCTCACCAGGAAAACGATGCCGCAACAAACAAGGCAGGGTCATGAATATTTTCCTTCGGGATGTGCACACCATATTTTTTGCGAAAAATATCAATATTATTCTATAATTTATTTTATAAATATTCAAAAATAATAAATAATATTTTTATATATACCTTGTAAAATATTATATCATTGAAAAATTTAAAAAAATCACTTTAATTTATTAATAATATAAAAATTAATATTTATAAAAATAAAAAATTACTCAATATAAGTTATTATTTATGCATGATAATAAAAAGTATAAATATTTTGTTTAATTTATATTGACATAATCAGACCTCTCACTCCTAATATTTATCCCCTTGCAAGAGCAGACTGTTTTTGCACCTACAGAACGGAGCTAGTGATGTCTTCCCCTTCTGCCGCTACAGCTTCTGATACCCCTCCCATTTCACCTTCCTCACAAACAACAACGAACGGAAAAGCTACTACCGGAAAGGCCATGCCTCTCGATGCTGCCGGTATCACACAAAAAATCATTGAAATGAAAAGTACACCGCAGGGACTAACTGCGGATGAAGCAAAACAACGCCTTGCGACAGACGGCCCTAACGTCATTCAGGCACATGAAGAAAGCCGCTGGAAAAAGCTGCTAAGCTACTTCTGGGGGCCTATCCCGTGGATGATTGAAATTGCAGTTGTGATTTCTTTTTTCCGCCATGACTGGCCTGATTTTTTTGTTATTGCCGGTTTACTGATCTACAATGCGTCAGTTGGTTTCTGGCAGGATAACAAAGCCGCCAACGCTCTTGCTGCTCTGAAAAAAGGGCTTGCTCTTAAAGCATCAGTCTGCCGGGGCGGAGAATGGATTACAGTTGACGCGGCTGATCTTGTCCCTGGAGATCTGGTAAAAGTCAACGCAGGAGAAATTATTCCGGCTGATCTGCTGCTCACTAACGGCGCTTATCTGTCAGTTGATCAGGCTGCTCTGACCGGTGAGTCTCTCCCTGTTTCCAAGAAAGAAGGCGACAGCGCTTATTCAGGCTCAATTGCTCGTCAGGGCAGCATGAGTGGTATTATTACAGCAACAGGCAATAACACTTTTTTTGGTCGTACAGCCCGTCTGGTTGCTTCAGCAGGCAGCAAATCGCATGCAGAGCAAGCTGTTCTGCGCATTGGCGATTTTCTTATTCTGCTTGCAGCGGCACTTGCTCTTATTCTGGTCGGTGCCCGACTATGCCACGATCTGGCCAGTGGTACTGGCTGGCACTGGAGCGAAGCAGGAGCCATTGCTCAGTTCGTACTGGTACTACTGGTAGCTTCAGTGCCAGTCGCCATGCCCGCGGTTATGTCTGTCACCATGGCTCTGGGAGCACTGGCACTTTCACGGCAAAAAGCCATTGTTTCACGTCTTTCTGCCATTGAAGAACTCGCTGGGGTTGATGTCCTGTGCTCCGACAAAACGGGCACTCTGACTCAAAACAAACTGACGCTTCAGGCACCCATTCCCTTTGGTTCTGCTCAGCCAGATTCTCTGATCATCGCAGCTGCTCTGGCCACACAGAACAACAGTACAGATGCTATTGACCAGGCTATTCTGAAAGCTCTGCCATCAGCCGATGCATTAAACGGCTACAAACAAACTGACTTTGTGCCTTTCGACCCGGTTAATAAAAAAACGGTCGGTATTGTTCAGGGGCCTGATGGTCAGACAATACACTATGCCAAGGGTGCGCCTCAGGTTATTGCCAGGCTGTGCGGGATTAGTGAAGATGCAACAGACGAACAGGATACTGCCTATTTTGGAAAAGTTGCAGAGCTGGCAAGCCATGGTACCCGTGCACTGGGTGTAGCCACATCAAAAGATGCCGGAAAAACATGGCAGCTGTCAGGGCTGCTGCCAATGCTTGACCCACCCCGCCCTGATGCAGCACAGACCATAGCTGAGTCAAAACAGCTTGGTCTGTCAGTTAAAATGGTAACAGGTGATGATGTTGCCATTGGTGCTGAAATCTCACATCAGCTCGGCCTTGGTGAACATTTGATAAAAGCAACAGACATTTTTGCAAAAGGCACTGATCCTGATAAAATTCCATTAGATGTTGCGCATGCTGTTGAAAATGCAGATGGTTTTGGTCGGGTCTTCCCTGAACATAAATTTGAAATTGTCAAAGCACTGCAGGAGCTGGGGCACATTGTTGCTATGACAGGTGACGGTGTAAACGATGCCCCGGCTCTCAAACAGGCTGACTGTGGCGTTGCTGTTAGTGGCGCAACTGATGCCGCCCGCTCTGCTGCGGCTCTGGTGTTAACCGCTCCTGGGCTGTCAACTATTGTTAATGCCATTGTCGAGGCACGCGCTATTTTCGAGCGTATTACATCTTATGTTTACTACCGTATAGCAATGACAATCGACATTATGTTCCTGGTCGTTATTGCCTACCTTGCATTTGGTTTTCAGCCTCTTACAGCCATTATGATCGTGGTGCTGGCTCTCCTTGATGATATCCCGATTATGACAATCGCTTACGATCACGTTAAAGCCAGCCCGTTACCGGTACGATGGAATATGCACCGGATTATCTCCTTTTCATCCGTCATGGGTATTGCCGCTCTGGCTCAGAGTTTTGGTTTACTTCTTATCGGCATATGGTGGATGCATACGCCTGCTCTGATGTCGTTTATCCCGCTTAATCCTCTGCTGCTGCAGACAATGATCTTCCTTCAGCTGGCCGCTGGCGGACATCTCCTCCTGTTTGTCGTGCGCACCAAGGGTACGCTTTTTCGTCCTCCCTACCCAAGTCTGCCGCTTTTATTAGCTGTTACCGGCACACAGATTGTTGCAGTTTTACTCTGCCTTTTTGGCATTCTTGTTCCTGCCCTTCCATGGCAGATGGTTGTACTTGTCTGGATTTATGTTCTGATCTGGATGGTCATCCTTGACGGCATTAAACTGCTTACAAACGCTATTTATGCACGTCGTGAAAAGAAAAGTGCTGAACTCACCACACATATTCTCCATCGCTAAATCACTGTTTATGAAAGTAGCCCGTTATGGATCTTCGTAAAAAACTGGTTGTAAAACCAGGGTCTTCACTAAAACTAAAAGATATTGATGCATCTTTTCATGGTAATTATAAATCCAAGGAAGATGCGATTAAAGACCTTGAGAAAAATCGCAATAGTATGGGAGAACTTCAGCAAAAACTTTATGGAGAAAAAAAGCACGCTTTACTTATTGTTTTACAAGGCATTGATGCTGCAGGCAAAGACGGTGTTTGCTGGCATGTCATGCAGTCAATGAATCCACAGGGAACATTTGTAAAAGGATTTAAACAACCAACTGAAATAGAAAAACGACATGATTTTCTCTGGCGTATTCATCCTTTTACACCAGGGCTTGGTCAGGTCATTGTTTTTAACCGTTCTCACTATGAAGATGTACTTGTCGTGCGTGTACACGACCTTGTGCCCAAAGAGGTCTGGTCAAAACGCTATGAATTAATCAATGACTTTGAAAAAATGCTTTCAGCGAACAACGTCACAATTCTGAAATTCTTTCTTTATATCACCCCTGAAGAGCAGCTTAAACGTTTTCGCAAGCGCCTGGATGACCCTTCCCGCCAGTGGAAAATCAGTGATGCTGATTATAAAGAACGTGCTTTCTGGGATGAATATACAGCAGCTTATGAGGACATGCTTAACAAATGTTCAACTGAACAGGCTCCCTGGTATGTTATCCCCTCTAACCACAAATGGTTTCGCAATGTCGCGATTTCACAAATCATTGCAGACACTCTGACAGATATGCATCTGCAGCTTCCTGCCCCGACCGTCGACATTGAAGAGATAAGAAAGCTTTACCATAAAGCCAAACAAGATAAAGAATAACTCTCTTATGTTTGCGTGCTCACCTGAGCACGCAATGCTACAATCAGGGCGCCTGTATTAATGGATACTACCTTATTTTTCTTTCTGATGGTTTACGTTGCTATGGGCCTGGGCAAGCTGCCCGGCTTTAATGTAGACCGTACAGGGGCCGCACTGATTGGCGCCATGGCTATGATGGCTACCGGCTGCATCAGCCCTGAAGAGGCCTGGATTGCTGTTGATTATCGTACCATTGGCATGCTGTTCGGCCTTATGGTTGTATCTGGCGCTTTCACGGAATCCGGCTTTTATGCATGGACTGCTCAAAAAGTAGCGACTTTATCGGTTGGCCCTGCTGCTCTGCTCGCTGTGTTTGTTGCTGTAGGAGGCGGTCTCTCTGCCGTGTTAACAAATGATGTTGTCGTTGTTGCCATGACCCCGCTACTGGTTTCGGTTACGTTAACCCGCGGCCTGAACCCGGTACCTTTTTTGCTTGGTTTTTGTTTTGCCGCAAACACAGGGTCTGCAGGCACATTAATCGGCAGCCCGCAAAATATGATTGCAGCCCAGGAACTGAATATATCCTTTACTGGTTTTCTGTCCGTCGCCGGGTTACCTGCTTTGGTGTCTTTACCCATTGTGTGGGGTATCCTGGCGTGGCTCTACCGGGGTAAATGGACGCTACCCGCCTCTGAAACACAACTGCTGCTACCTGCGCAATCAGAAACGGCTGTTGTGCTTAATGTTCCTGAAACCTGCAAAGCAGCCTTTATCACTATTGCCGTTATTACCGCCTTTGTACTGGGCGTATGGTCAAAAGAACTGGTTGCCCTGACAGCAGCAGCTATTTTGCTTCTTAACCGCAAAATTTCCTCAAAAGATGTCCTTAAACAGGTTGATGCTAATCTGCTTTTGCTTATTTCTGGCTTATTCATTGTAAACGCAGGCCTGAGCAAAACACATCTGCCGCAGCACCTGCTTCATGAACTCAATAACTGGGGTATCGACCTGAGCAACCCTCTGGCCTTATTCGCTACCAGTGCCGGGCTGAGCAATATAATCGGCAATAACCCAACAGTAATGCTGCTCGTGCCCTTTTTACAATCTGCTCATAATGCCAATGCGATAGGAGCAGCACTGGCTCTCGGCACAGGGTTTTTCAGCAACCTGATTATTTTTGGTAGCCTGGCAGGTATTATCGTTGTTGAGCAGGCTGCCCGCTTTGGTGTTAAAATATCATTCGGCACATTTATGCGGGCAGGTACTCCAGTCTCACTCGCCTGTATGGCAATGGCTGCACTCTGGATTGTTTTTCTTCAGTAGTACAATGCACGAACAATGACACGTGGAAAAACCGTGTCCAAAAATATATTTATCGTTCCCGCACCTGCAATGGCAAGGCGTATTTATTAATTTTTTCGATTGATTTTTTATGATTGAACAAAAAAAACCGTTTCTCTTGTCATGTGTTCTTCACAAAACAGTCACACAACTCCTGGTAAACACAAGCTAAAGAACAACCGGTTTATATAATGCTCTGTCAGTCAGGGCATAGCATACATTAAAGGTGTGGCCGTTGCCTGATATTCAGGGGACGGTATTTTTTATAGTGCTGCAACACCCGAAGCCGGAAAGCAAAACACGAAAGGTGACGTAACAGTGTTCGCCAGGTCTACGAAAGTCGCATTCTCGGCTTTTTTGTCTTTTTTTGTCTGTATGCCTGCGATGAGTAGCGCAGCAGGAATCGCTGCTTCAGGAGCCGGGCACATGCCGGCCTCGCGTTTTGCAACAAAAACACCAATCAAACATCTGGTCATTATTTACCAGGAAAACGTGTCGTTCGACCATTATTTTGCAACATATCCTAAGGCAACAAACCCATCGGGAGAGCCATCTTTTACAGCTGCATCCGGTACACCTCAGGTAAATAACCTGCAAACAGCACATCTGCTCGATACGAACCCGAACACGAATACAGCCAATGGCTCGGGGGCCGGTCTCCCATTCCGTCTCGACCGCACGCAGGCTGCAACCGCTGACCAGAATCACGCTTATACAGCCGAGCAGAATGCCACGCATAATGGTGCTATGGATCTGTTCCCTAAATATACAGGTAATGGCACATCAGGTGGTGTTGGCGCATTTGGTACAGAAGGTCAGGTGCTGGGATATTTTGATGGTAATACCGTTACTGCTTATTGGAATTACGCTCAGAACTTTGCGATGAGTGACAACAGCTATACAGACACATATGGTCCGTCAACGCCGGGTGCACTTGAGATTGTCAGTGGTCAGACAAACGGCATTAACACTATTGCAGGTGCAAAAACATCATCAGCCATCATTAATGACGGTCAGGGTGGCTACACCATGATCAATGACGTTGACCCGGCTTATGACGTCTGCTCCTCTCACACATACACCGTGATGATGGAAAATTCCAAAAATATTGGTGATCTGCTCAATACAAAAAACATCCCATGGGGTGGTTTTATGGGCGGTTTTGATCTGTCAAAGGTCAACGCTGACGGCACGACAGGCTGTCAGCGCCAGACATATTCTGAAGTTGTTTCACAAGATGTAGCTGATTACATCCCTCATCATAACTGGTTTCAGTATTTTGCCAGCACATCTAACCCTCAACATACCCGCCCGTCTTCAATTAAGGCCGTAGGTTACAGCACTATGCTGAATTCGACAGCTGCTGAACCCGCAAATCATGAGTATGACCTGAACGACTTTTACAGTGCTTTGAATGCCGGTAACTTCCCTGCTGTGTCATATATTAAGATGCCAGCCTATCAGGATGGTCATGCAGGATATTCCAATCCTCTTGATGAGCAAGAAGGTGTTGTAAAACTGGTTAATTTTGTTCAGCAGCAGCCTGAATGGAGCAGCACCGCTATTATTATCGCATATGATGATTCAGACGGCTGGTACGACCACCAGTATACAAAACCACAGCATGGTTCATTTGATGCAACAGCTGACCAGCTCAATGGTAGCGGTGTATGTGGTACACCTGACAACCAGCCTGTGGGTGTTAGCGGCAAACCAGTTAATGGCCGTTGTGGTCCTGGCACACGTACACCTTTTATCGTTATTTCACCTTTTACGAAACAGAACACAGTGAGTCATACTCTTGTGACCCAGGCCTCAGTAGTGCGCTTTATTGAAGACAACTGGCTCGATGGTGCTCGTCTGGGTAGTGGCTCTTTTGATAAAAATGCTGCCAGCATTGATGATCTGTTTAATTTTACACATGCGCGCTCCGGCCAGCTTCAGCTTGATCCGAAAACTGGTTCGGTTGTTACTAATACAGTAAGCAAAACAAAATATCGAAAAATATAACGGAGCGCCGCCTTAAATTTCTGTAAATTTTTGTGACGTTATAACTGTTCTGCATGAAGCAATTTGTAACTCATGAACAAAAAAGGTCTGATGGTTTCAGTCAGGCCTTTTTAAACTTTATTTTTTATAATTATCATTTTCATCAGACCATCCATCCGTTAATGTTTTTAAAAATGCAATAATCGCTTTACGTTCAGAGCGACTTAAAGCAGGTACATCGCCAGGTTTGCGGTTAAATGGCGCATCTGTTCTATCAACATTGCTCTTATAGACCTGTGGCAAATCATTATATAACTGCGCTTTTCCGCGGGTATCTTCAGGGTAAAAACGCTGAGGTTCAATATCTCTGAGGACATAAAAATCAAGAACATCCTCAAGCGAGTGAAAAATACCATTATGAAAAAATGTTTGTCGTGTTGAAGTATTTCTTAGAGTTGGCGTCGCAAACATTCCACAGTAAGGAGCAAGATTTTTGCGTCCGTCAGGCTTCTGATCACAAACACCCAGGTCATAATATGACGGATTTTTATTACGTTGCAGTGCCATATTGCGAGGGGCTGCCAGTGCTTCATACTGATGATCAGTAAAAAGTGGTGGCAAACCATCTCTTCTTACTGTATCCACATGGCATGCTGCGCAATTCCCTTTAGCTGGATCATTAAATAAAACATATCCTTTACTTTCTTCAGGGGTAAAATGTGCTTTACCCTGAAGCCAGAAATCAAACTTACTTGAGTAAGGGTGGAATGCCTGATTTTCAATCTGATACCGCGCAAGTGCAAACAGCCCTTCAGCAAGCAGAAAATCAGGAGATTTCTGACCACGCACCCCGGCAAGTTCACGTAAAGGCGCCGCATAATCTGCTGTCTGAAGACGCTTAATAACCTGATCTTTATTCGCGGCCATTTCATCAGGATCAAACATTGGTCCGCGCGCCTGTTGCAGCAATGTATCGACCCGCCCGTCGAGAAAAAGCCCTCCCTGCGGGACAAGATTAGCCGCTGACGAGGCTGTGTTAACTGCACTTTTGGCTGCATGTGCTGTACCTGTAGCTGGCACAGCAACAGCAGGCACGACATCATCAGCCACAGCATCATCCGGCCCGATACTAAAAGGAGGCTGACGTTCAAGATAAGTCAGACCAGGTATCTCACGTCGTCCCTGCCGGTCTGCATTTCTGCCACCAAGAAAAACCGGCGCTGTACCAGCTGGCCCATAATGAAGGGAAGGCTCATGGCAGGATGCACAGGAGAAATGTCCTGATCCTGACAAAGCCTGATCAAAAAACATTGCCCTCCCTACCCGTGCCATCGCCGACAAAGAAGACGCTGTATGCAGGCGAATATGGCGAGGACAAGGGTTACTGCCATCAGATGCAGGGTTGCAGACTGCCGCAACTGATACCGTCTGAGCCCGGCCAGATAGAACGCCACTTAAGGTAAAAGCCAGAACCGGAACCGTTATACGAAAAGAAGCTTTAAAAAAATCAATACACCACACACGTTAGGCCTTAATGAGAGACACCGGCCTCATATCACCTCTTATACTACCGTTTTATTATTTTTTTATGAAAACGACACGACTGCCCTGAAAAAATATTTTAAGAGCTAACAACATGTTTTATATACGCCAGAAACAGCCCGTTCAGAACTCGCAGATAACTGAAAAAAATGTTCCACGCCGCTGCCCATATTGTGCCTGATAAATACCAACACCACTGCCATTTCTAAGCTGATAGCGCTTATCAAAAAGATTTATGATATCGGCACGTATTTTAATATCATGCCTGGCAGCTATCTGTGTAAAAGTATGCTGATAACCTATATTAAACACGTCATACTGAGGCTCTTTTTCAAGATTAGCAAACCCACTCCGCAAACCATAACCATACACGAAATCAATATATGCCATATCGTACCTGGTTATCCATGATGCACCTGCCGTTGCGGTGAACTCTCCCTGATGATCAAGCTGAATAGAATGTGATTTTATGTAAGCAAGTTCAGCCATATCGAACTGATACTGAGCTGAATTAATGTCGCGTGCTGACGTTTTAACAAAAGAGAAATTACCAAATAATGACCATGGTCCATGGCGCCATGAGCTGCCAAACTCTGCACCATAAACACGCCCTCTTCTGTAACTGAAAGGTGCAAGAATAACGGCACGCCCAAATTGTCCGAGATCAGTCAGATCATGTGCCCATTTAGCATAAGCATCAATCGTAATCTGAAACTCTGGTGTAATACGCTGAAGAATACCGGCATCGACATAATTTGTTTTTTCCACCTTTGTTGCATCATTTATCATATTTGCGGCGGCATTGGTCGTACCAGCATATTTTAAAAGTGTTGAAGGGTAGATATATTGTGGTGAGGGTGGTGCAAAATAGCGCGAATAACCAATATGCAACGTTGTTGTATGCCCTGGTTTCCAGACAATATTAGCCCTTGGGCTTATCTGCCCTTCATTATCAAACGATGATGCAAACCGGTCATAACGAACACCATAATTGAATGTCAGAGCAGGGGTAATTTTATATTCGTCCTGAATATAAGCACCAGCTTCAACCGACCAGTTCCCTGTATTATCAATCAGACGAACAGGAACATCAGAACTCTGACGGTCCTCTGCATTAACCGGAAACGCAAGCGTATTTGTATCCAGTCTTTCAGATGTATATTGCCCCAGAAAACCAGCCCGCATTGTATGGCGATGTGCAATTTTGTAAGAAAGATCGAACTGCATGCCACCTGTAGTAAAATCGTTGACCTCATGCTGAGAAACACCCTGATAAAGCAGATCCCGATCGGGGTCAGGTTTGTAATCAATCCGGCCATAACGAAAATAGGGCGAGGCCTGAAAATTTAATTTTCCTGCTGTACGCTGATAGGAGAGCACAGCATAATAATTCTGTTCTGTCTGAGTGTCATTCAGCTTTGACCAGTGCATTGATGGAGCATGCGGGTTTAAACCCGCTACATTATAAATCGTCGTATAATCAGGGCTTTTAACATCAAATGTTTTAAAAGAATCAGGTATCTGAAAATCAGCATACGATGCGCTGGCAAGCAGGGTCAGACGACTGACCTCATCAGGGTGATAAGAGAGATATGAGAAAGCTTTCTCCTGCTCTGTTCTGTCATGCACAGCACGAAAACTGTTACTCGGGTTTTCAATACCAATGTCATTGCGCGTATATGATAACGTGTTGAAATAATCGAGTTTACCATGCGTTCCGCCAAACTGAAGAGACGGAACAAATGTGTTGTAACTGCCACCATAAAGCGAGATCTGATTATGTTTCAGAGTATTGCCTGTTTTTGTAGTGACATCCACGACCCCGGCAGTGCGAAACCCAAACTGAGCTGGCAAAGTACCCGTAAGCAAATCCACTGACTGAATAATACGTGTATCAAGTTCCTGACCAAACCCGTTTAACCCCTCAGGCAGGAGCACACCGTTGACACGGTAAGACAGGCCACCATGTTCACCACGCACATGGACTTCTCCATAGCTATCCAGCACAACACCCGGCACACGAAGCAGAACCTGGCTAAAGGCAGCATTCTGTCCACCTGGGGTTGTGGTTATCTGACGCTGATCAATATGGTAATCAACCGCACCCAGCCCGGGAAAAATACGGGCACGGGCACGGTTAAGATGACCAACAACATTGATATGCTCTGAAGATGCAGAGCTATCCTGTAATTTTTCATCTGAAACCGAAGATTTTTTCGCGGCTTTTACCTCACGATGAAGCAGGTCCCCGCCACTATGTCCGGCCGAAAAATGCGGCAACA
>NZ_JOMN01000002.1:0-848 GCF_002153485.1 Acetobacter sp. DmW_043
TAGGGCCTGTTAGATCTTGAAACTCTTCCCATATTGTAGAGATGGAAGAAGGAGACGGAACAGGCACTTTCACTGATGAGACATGGGCGATCTGGGAACCTCTGATTGAGGCGGTTCGCCCACGAGGCAAGACGCCGCCCCATGATCTGCGGCGCACGATTGCAGCGATTTTCTGGCGTCATGAGAATGGCGCGAAATGGCGCAGCATCCCTGCGGAACTGGGGCCATGGTGGCGGGCAGCCCAGCTTTTCATCCGCTGGGCGAAGCTCGGCGTGTGGGAACGCCTGCTCACACTGGTTCAGGAGCAACACGGAGTGGCGCTCGGAATGACTTTTCTGGATGGCACAAACATCAGGGCTCACCACAAGGCGGCGGGAGCCCAAAAAAAGGGGCCTCTTTCGAAGAGCGAGACCATCGTGAAGCACTTGGCCGCTCTCGCGGCGGCTATGGCACAAAAGTCTGCGTGATTGCTGATGGACACGGACAAGCCATCAGTTTTGCACTGGCTCCCGGACAGGCCCATGAACTGCCACTGGCACCAGCCATGCTCAATAGTCTTCCCGCCATTCCCCTGTGGGTGGTGGCGGACAAGAGCTATGCATCGGATGCCTTCCGTGAGCATATCTGGGACATGGGAGCCCGACCGGCCATTCCCACGAAACGGCGCGATGCGCCTGTTTCCTGCCCCAAATGGGCCTATCGGTGCCGACATCTTGTGGAAAATCTCTGGGCTCGCCTCAAGGAGTGGCGCGCTGTCGCCACCAGATACGAAAAAACAGCAGCGTCATTCCTTGCCGTCATCCATATCGCAGCAACAGCAGACTGGATTAAGTTCTAACAGGCCCTAG
>NZ_JOMN01000021.1:0-73854 GCF_002153485.1 Acetobacter sp. DmW_043
AATAATTTATGATTTATTTTATAGGTAATTATTTTATTATTATAAATAAAATAATTTTTTAAAATATTTTATTTTTATTTTTTGGGGTATTAAAACTATATAATATGGATTTTTTTAAATAATTATTTTTGTAATATTTGTAAATAATTATGAATTAATATCCACAATATGTTGTGATGGTTCCAGGGGCGTTGGCAGTATACGAATTATATCCGGTCTATTTTAGAGAAATTATAAAAGAACAAACAATCAAAATATTTCAGGGTATTATTCAGTGAAAATAGCATCTGATACATCTTTTGTGCGAGGCTTCGCAGGTGTTAACCAGCTGTTCCAGCCTAGTCGAGGTTGAAATTCGTTGTCTGTATTGATCTTCGCAGGAAGACGCAGAGCAGGGACACCAGTTTTTTTAAGGATTGGCCTTATAATAATCTGCAATTCAGGTCCGGTATAAGCCTTTGACATATTTATTATTTTTTTAAATAACTGACCTGTTGGTATCAGACTTTGAAATGTTGTCAGATCAAGCGGGCCAATCCACATTGTAAACTGCGACTGATAATTGAGATAACGTTCCCCGATAGTCGCATTAACGCCCAGCTGACTGAAATTGTTCAGATCTTCCCTGCTATATCCTGTGACAGGTAAACGGCTTTGCTGATCGCGTTCTATTTTAATGCGGAGTGGGGTGAATTCTTCAATGCGTACAGGCAGCTTTAACCAGTCACTTAAAAGGGAGCGAAGACACTCTGTTGAACGGGGCATAGAAGAAAAATACCCCGAGTAAAATTTAACAGTATCGGCATTTACTCCGAGTGACCGCGCAGTCGCTGATGACTGAAAACCAGCTATCGCTAAAAGAACTTTAGATATCTGAGCGGCATAAGGTGCGCTGCCTGAATTTTCGGGAAGGGTATGCCCACTGGCAAGGCGGTATTTAATGCCACTTTCTGCGTAGTGTATGAGCGGGCGTTGTATGAGGAGTTCAAAAAAATCGCTCAGAGCTGAAGCGCGCCGGCGATGCTCGGCTGTCAGCTCCATAGTGTAGTGTAGCGGTAATACCCCGGTAGGGCCAGTTAAGCCAATTGGGGTAACTGTTGTATGAAATGTTGTATCGTTTTTTTGTATCGCGGTGATGTCAGTTGTCGGGTACGCGGTGCCCTGGGGAGAGTGAAACCGGATAGTACTTTGTATGGGAGCATTTTTTCTGTCGCGCAGCATCAGTAATACCGCGGCATCAAAACTGAACTGTCCGGGCTGTTTTATGAACTGAGCCATGAGCCCGTTATCAGGTGCTTCGGGGGGCTCTGTGATCACAGCTGGTGGTGTATTTGCCCGGACAACAGGTGAAGTTGTCAGGGGTGTCTGTGGTTTCAGATCTTCCTGCGTGTTTACATTATCTTCTTCTGTCAGGCAGATGACCTGTGTGGTGGTTCCTGACGGAATGCCAGAGCTGTTCATAATAGCGACCGTGTGCCACAGCGTGGTGGAAATTGCGTAACAATGCCAGGCTTGCCCTGAAGCATGACGCATGTGCGCACAAATGAGTTGATGCTGACATGCAGGGCCAGAAAGCGCTCCAGAATACTGGCAAGAAGATAAGAGCTGCTATCTTTCCAGGCGACCGGATCAAAGGTCAGTGTAACATCAACGCCGCGTACAAAGCCACCGGCACGTGTGCCTGGCAGGCGGGCATGACCAGGGCGGGTACTGACGTCAACAAGGCCGCTGATAATACGGCGTGTTTCCAGCGTATCACGGCAGTCATAAAGTGTGAGCAGGTCGTGCAGAATACGTGGTCCGGCATCATGCTCTGTCAGAGAGATATGTCCCAGAGCCAGGTGTGAAATCAGCCGCCAGGTATTATCACCCTCAAGGGAGGGGCGAAGTGTCGCTGAAAAAGGCATCAGGCAGGTAACCTGTCTGATAATATCAGTCATGGCTGGCATACGTAACGCAGGTTCTCCACCACCAAAAGGCAGACGTTCAGGCAGGTTACGGTTAGTACACAGAGCATCAATCATCAGAATTGAATTTGCCGGTGAATTGGGGGCAAGGTCTGGTAAAACAGGAGCAAGATAAACCTCACTGCCTGTTATGTCAGCCGGTGCGGGCCTGCGGCTGAGGGTATAAGAGATTGAGTGTTGATTTGTCAGCTCTGCTTCGTGGGGATTACGCTGATAGAGCGGGCTCCAGGTCTGTGCAGTGCCATTCCCCTGTATTTCTCTGACGCGTTGCACGCTCCAGATTTCGTAATGCTGTGGATCGTGCAGGCTGCCTGATACGTGATAGTTAGTATTTTCATGCGTGAGCGAAACAGGCTCACAATGGTGCGGGAACAGGTTAATGATGGGTACGCATCCTGGTATCAGAGCTTCCTGTGGCAGAGTCCGCTCAAGTTCAGGTAATGAAATATCAAAATAGACAAAAATTTCCATTTGCCGACTGTCATGGACGAGTGTGCGGGCATCCAGTCTGTCAAATTCCACAAATAAAAATTTATCGGGAAATGCGAAATATTCTGTCAGAAGGCGAAAGCCTGAGAAGGATCTTGCCTCCCATGGTAAAAGAGCATCGTTCTGCTCAAAACCACATGGCTGTAAAGCTGTTTTAGGTAAAAAAGTTGCTGACGGATCGTTGGGGGAGGCTGCACAGGCAAAACATATTGTATGTCGGCATAACAGTTCAAGAAGAGCGAAGCTCTGCCCTGGCGATGATCCACGCAGAAAAAATTTTAACTTATCAAGGGAAAGATCAGAAAAAGAGATGTCTTTTTCAGTTGTTTCCAGAACAATACGTAAAACAGACCTGGCGCCACGGGTGAGTGGGCTGGCCGGGGCTGCCAGTGGCAGTCCGGACAGGGTCAGGCGTGATACCCTTACAGGCCACAGAGAAGTGTCAGATGTGGTGGAAAAAAAGCAGGGTTTGCCACCAATCGGGTCTGTTGCGACAAGGGTGCCACGTGGTACAATTTGTCCGTGCGTATTAGTGCCCTCGCGTGCAGTCAGAGAGATAATGGAGGCCGCCGGAACGGGCGCAAAATAATGCGGGTATAATATCCCCAGCAATCCTTCTGTCAGCTCGGGGAATTCATCATCAAGTCGCTGATGCACTCTGCCAGAAAGAAAAGCCAGGCCCTCGAGGAGCCGGGCAACATGGGGGTCATCAACAGTATCAGCACTAATGCGCAGGTGAGCGGCAGCTTTGGGGTTGGCCTGTGCAAAATCAGCGGCAAGTGTACGCAGTGCTGAAAGTTCACGATTATAATAACGAAAAAGAAGATCATCCATAGTGTCAGACCACTTCGTTTAGCAAAACATCAGCATGTGCTGAGGCCAGGTCAATAACCGTGTCGAAACAGATCGGTGTCTGCAAAGGCTCCACGTGAAGTAAAGCATCAATTCGCAATTTAAGAACTCCGTGACTACGGTCACGTTCTTCTCTGAGTGCGACCCGCACATTATTCAGCCGCGTTTCAAAGCGTGTGATCGTTTGTTCGATAGCAGCACGCAGCATTTCACGGTTATCCTGCTCCCCCAGCTCGCCAGAGGTGAAGTCAGGTACACCATAGGTTAGTAAAGAGCGGCGCAGGTCTTTTTGCTCTCGTGATGGCTGATACCAGCAACGTCGTGAGTTGAGCAGGAGAGAAACATCGCGTAACACAGCATTTTGTAGTGTTTTAATGCCTGTACGTGAGTTTGTAATACTGGCCTGTGATGCTTCGGGTGCCGTAAGGCGGTCAAAAACGGAGAGTCTGACAGGCGTGTTGTGTGTGTCAGACTGACGTGAGTTCTGGCTTGCCGGCTGTCTTATGCGGTCTTTGCGCTTATTCATATTTTAAACGTCAGCTCCCCGATATCATACAGGGTCAGCCCCTCATCACCAGCGAGGAAGAGGCGCTGCCCGATACCGCGAGTAACATCTCCATCAGTCCATTCTGTCATCTGTCCGGTTAATAGTTTGCCGCGTTCTGGCAAGTGCTCGGCCAGAGCCGCAGTCGCTCCGTAAATAGCGGGGATGTAAACAATACCATCAGGCCCGTTTGTGATGTTCAGGTGGCACCCTCGCCAGTACAAATCACGGTGACATTTTACCGGAAGGAAAGAGGCGCTTTCAACGCGTGAGAATGGTACCTGAAAATAGCGTCCCGTTGTTGTCAGCACTTCAAGGGCGCCGGCACACAGGTCATCAGTATCCCGAAAGTCAGAGAATTCAGCTTTGTTAGTTTCTCCCGGAGCGTGTGGACGTATGTTTTCGGCTTCTTCCAGTGTGGTTGCTGCCGCTACGTTGTCCTGTGCATGAAGTTCGGTCAGAGCACGCAGGCAGAGTGCCTGAGCGGGCTCGCAGCCCTGCAAAAATTCTGGTTGCTGGCCACTGCTCCAGTAACTCTGGCGCGAAACCTCAGCCCTGAGTAACTGCCGGCACTCAGCAATATATAATGCTGCTTTAGTGTCGAGTTTTTGTAAAGCGTCAAGAACGTTGTCAGCTCTCTCAAACTGGTTGCTGAACAGAAGCATTTCAAACAGTCTGAAGCGCGCCTGGCTTTGTGTCGGGGCTGCACGTACGGCGGCAGTGGCCAGCTCAACAGCATGTTCCGGATTGCCGCTGCGAAAAGCTTCAGTAGCAGTTGTGCTTATACTGTCAGACGTCATGAGAAACTCCGGTAATAAATCACTAAAATATATCAGGCTGCTGGACCGGTGAGTTCGGTGGTCAGGCTAAAAGCAATGTTCATCTGGTCAAGCTGGTAGCGTGGCTTAAGGTGAACCACGCAAAAGAAGTGTCCCGGGTTATCGGGTTTTTCAGAAACTTTTACTTTACTGTCGATCAGAGGATATCTGGCTCGGGTTTGCTCTGAAGCATGCTGACTATTGTTGGTGTAGCTCATCAGCCAGTTTTGCAGACGGCGTTGCAGGGCATCCTGACTGGTTATGCTTCCGATTGCCGACCGGCCGAGAATTTTAATGTAATGGGCAAAACGTGAGACACAGAGAAGCATATTCATTTGCAGAGATAAGTGGTGATTGACTGATGCAGCACTTTCTCCGCCTTGTGCTCTGGCGATACTACTGACCGAGCTAAAGCAGGCTTCCGGACCGAAAGGCAGAGAAACAAGAGGCATAAAGCCTTCGTTGCTCAGTGCGCGCTCCTGCCCGGGGGAGAGTTGCAGGTCAAGCGGCGGGTAGTGCCACACCTGGTGTCTGTCAGTAGCAGACGCTTCACTTATAAGGTCTGGCACCAGACCACCACCTGTGCGGCCGATGGGAACACCACGAATGTCTGCCGGCCAGTTATAGGTCATCTGTGCACGAATAACGACTGATGCAAAGGCATAAGCAGCAGAGGACCAGAGGCGTTCTTTATTATGGACAACCCGCTCTCTGTAGAAAAAACCATCACGTCGTGCCGGGTCATGACCCCAGGGCAGGCGCGCCAGTACACGTGGCAGGCAGGCACATAAAAAACGCGCATCAGCCTGACGACGCAGCATTTCCCACCGGCGTTTATCTGTTTCTTTAAGAGAGGCGACAAGATCAACAACAGTCGCGAGATCGCAAAAGCGTTCAACACCAAATAACACAGGTGAAACACCCAGAACCATAGGACAAAATGCGGCCGCAGCAATGCCCGCCAGGCTGTTAAGTGCGGCAATATCGTCGGTTGAAGGGGGGGCGCCCGGCCTGCGTGGGGCTGGTGTATGACGAAACTCATGGTCGATAACCATCAGGCCAAAAGGTTCGCCCCCGGCCTGACCAAATTCTTTTTCATAAATCAGTCTGAATAGTGCGCTTTTATCAAAATCAACGGCATTTTGCAGATCACGGCAGATTTCCGGCCAGCTGACAGACAGCATTCTTACAAAAACCCGTGACTCGGGAGATAGTCCTCCTGTCAGCCATAAAAGACCGCGCCATGCGCTTTCAAGTTTTTGAAAAGATTCGTCGTGAAGTATGATGTCAAGTTGTGTGCTCAGCATACGGTCGATACGCGTAATGTCGTAATCAATCATGTCGCAGATCAGCTGTGGATCATGACGTGCCTGACTTAGCGTATCAATGCTGAACCACTCTTTCAGCCCCTGGTAACCAGGAGCTGAAAGAAAGGCGATAAAAGATTCCGTCCCTGTTTCCTGAAGCATAAAACGTCCTGAAAGGATCGTATCACGCAATGCAGGAGGTGAGTCGGAAGCAGGTTCAGTCACGGGATGTTCTCAGCTTTTCTGAGGAACCCGTGCCACCATACGCAGACTGGTGGTCAGTTCTTCCAGTTGCAGCCACGGACGCAGGTAGGCAACCGCGTTGTAGGATCCTGGGCTGCCAGGAACTTCACGCACCTGAACACGAGCCTCACGCAAAGGGTATTTTGCTTTATTCTCGGCTCCGGCATTTTCGTTGGTATTGACGTAGTTCATAATCCAGCGGTTTAGCCAGATTTCGCAATCCTCAGCTTCTGTAAAAGACCCGAGCTTGTCGCGTGCCATCACTTTAAGATAATGAGCAAAGCGGCTGGTTGCCATAACGCAGGGCAGGCGGGTTGAAATACGGGCGTTGGCTGTGGCTTCAGGGCGTTCGTATTCTTTTGCTTTTTGTGTGCTCTGCGCGCCAAAAAATACTGCGTAGTCATGATTTTTATAATGACAAAGTGGCAGGAAGCCCAGCTGAGACAGCTCGTGTTCACGGCGGTCAGTAATGCCAATTTCAGTCGGGCATTTAGTGTCGAGGTCACCGTCATCAGACATGAAGGTGTGTGAAGGCAGGTTTTCCACTTTGCCACCACCTTCTGCACCCCGTATCGTGGTGCAGAAGCCTGTACGCGCGAATGAATCTGTCATACGAGCCCCCATGACGAAGGCGGCGTTCATCCAGCAATAGTTGTTGTGTGCTATGGACTCGGAGCGACCGTTTGCATCCTGCGGGGCTTCTTCATAGTCGAACTCGTCAACCGGGCGGGTTGTGTTGCCATAGGGCAGACGTGCCATGACGCGGGGCATGACAAGGTTAACAAAGCGGCTGTCTTCGCTGTCGCGGAAACTACGCCATTTGATATACTCGGCACTATCAAAGATTTTGCTCAGATCGCGCGGTTTCGCCAGCTGAGACCAGTCATCAAAACCGAACATCGCCGGGCTCACTCCCGAGATGAAAGGAGCAAAAGCTGCTGCACTAACGTTGGATATCTGACGCAGGGTCTCGACATCATCCGGGTGGTTATTCCATTCATAATCACCAATCAGTGCACCATAAGGTTCACCTCCTGGTGTTCCGAATTCGCTTTCGTAGATTTTGCGAAACAAAGAGGACTGGTCAAATTCAGTCGCGCGGGTCAGATCACGGTTCAGCTCACGTTTGGAGACGTTGAGCAGTCGGATCTTAAGATTGGAGCTAGTTTCGGAATTGTTGACCAGGTAATGCAGGCCACGCCATGAGCCCTCAAGTTTCAGAAAGCGCTCATCATGTATGATTTCATTAAGTTGTTCTGAGAGTTTCTGATCAATCTGCTTAATAGCCCGTTCAATCGTGCGGTTCATATTACGGTCAAATCTGATCGTGCCTGCCGCGGCCTGCTCTACCAGTGTGCGAACCAGCTCTTCAGCACGATCTGGTTCTGTCTGCTTTGTTGCAGCAACAACCTGACTCAGAAAGGATGCTGAGGTCTCCTCAGTTTTGCCTGAAGTCGCTGACTTTGAGTGTGATGTGGTTTCAGACATCAGTTAGCCCTTCTCTTTACCGGCAAGTTCTTCAGTCACACTATTTAATTTATTATCCTGTTGCAGAATCTGTTCGAGCAGCTGCTCAAGTTCTTCAGAGCGATCAGCTTTACTCATCAGGTCACGTAATTTGTTGCGTGTTTCGAGAAGGGCCTTAAGTGCTGGTACCTGGTCGATAACCTGTGCAGGTTCAAAATCAGCTGTGGAGTTAAACTTCAGATCAGTAACAAGGTCAGAACCGTCATTTGTCAGGGTATTGCGTACTGACATATGAAGGCCCGGGGCCAGTCGGGCCATAACCTCATCAAAATTATCCCGGTCAATCTGAACAAATTTACGTTCAGCCAGCGGGCGTAATGGTTTGCGCGGGTCGCCTGAAAAATCTCCCATAACGCCAACGACGAAAGGAAGTTCTCTTACAATTTCGGCACCTTCTGTTTCCACATCATAGGTAATGTGGACACGCGGTTTACGAACGTTCTTTAATTTATCATGCACACTGCCGCTCATATGATTACCTCATTCTGGAGTATTATTTAAGTTTCGACAGAATCAGTTATATGTATTCTGGTGTGCATTATGTTCGCTTTTGTTTATTTTTCCAGAACATGATGACTGTCTTAAAATAAAACCGGAGAGAAATAAAAAATATTTCTTCCGGTTTTTAAATATCTGAACCAGAAGGTGCAGAATTTTATAATCAGGTGTTTGCTTTTGCTGTCGCCAGATCGTAGGTGATTACTTTCTGACCGCCCTGGCTGCCATCAGCATTCATCTGATAGGTTTTGACCGTGACGTGGTTGAAATTAAAGGCCAGCGATTCGTGAGGACGGTCGCCGCTTGAAGAGTGAGAGTAAGAGCTGATAATGGCCTGCTGAAGTTCCAGCGACAGGTAAACCTGCTGCTGATCTTTGTAGGTACGTGTAAAGTCGATTTTGATAACTTTATCACCATGACCTGACAGAGCCTCGCTCATCAGGTCACCGGTCGACATATCATTGTTCTTTGTAACGATCACTTCACCAACGCTCGGTGCGCTTGACTCACGGTCAGCTGTCGAACCAACGCTGCTGGAAATGCCTCGACCGACACCCCATTGAAACCCGGTCAGTTCGGTCCATCCTTCGTGTCCGGCTTCGGTAACGTTGCCTTCAACGCCTTCGTACTGCATATAGATAGCCACGGCCGTCTCTCACCCTGATTAAAAATTAAAGTTCTGTTATAAAAGGCCGCATTTCTAAATTTAAGTCAATAAAAAGTTGCCCTATTATGAAGTTTTTTTCATCTTCACGGGCGGTAAGTCTTTCAAGAATATATCGTGAAAGAGCTGGCAGGAGCGTGTCAGCAATAACTCTTTCCAGTGCACGTGCGCCGGCACTTCCTTCTTCGCAGCGATTAATCAGCATTTCTCTGACCGATTCTGCAATTTCAACGGTGACGCCAAAGCGTGTCTTAACCCGGTCGCGCACGCGGGTCAGTTGCAGGTCAACAATACGCAGTAATGTCTCGCGGCTCAGAGGGATGTAGGGGATAACCTTTGTCCGCCCGAGGAAAGCAGGTTTAAAGGATTTTTGCAGTTCTTCATAAACCAGCTTATCAACTGTTTCCTGTGGCGGGGCTGTTTCAGGGTCAGCATACAGGCTCGAAATTAACTCTGTGCCGGCATTAGAGGTCATAACGATCAGGGTATTGCGAAAATCAATATTACGTCCTTCGCCGTCCTTCATGTGTCCTTTGTCAAACACCTGGAAGAAGATTTCCTGCACGCCGGGATGTGCTTTCTCCATTTCGTCGAGAAGCAGCACAGAATATGGCTTGCGGCGCACAGCTTCAGTCAGAATGCCGCCTTCACCGTAACCAATATAGCCGGGGGGGCTGCCCATCAGCAGGCTGACTTTATGCTCCTCTTTAAACTCAGACATATTGATAATGGTGAGGCTTTGTTCTCCACCATAGAGCAGGTCTGCCAGAGCCAGCGCGGTTTCTGTTTTGCCCACACCGGATGTGCCGGCCATCAGGAAAACACCTACGGGTTTACGTGGGTCATTCAGACCGGCGCGTGAGGTCTGTACGGCAAGAGCAATAGCGTGAAGAGCATGGTCCTGCCCGATGATGCGCTGTTTCATTGTCTCTTCGAGAGAGAGCACAGCCTGAAGCTGGTTATTTTGCATGCGTCCGAGCGGAATGCCGGTCCATTCTGAAACGACGGCGGCAACTGCATTATGGTCTACCATGGGGAAGATCATTGGATTGTCACCCTGAACGATTTCAAGGCGGGCCATTGCATCACGATAGGCTGTGCTCAGAGCGGATTTATCTTCTTCTGAATCTCTGCTCAGCTGGGTCTGAAGAGCCTCAAGTTCTGTAACAAGGGCATATTCCTGTGCAGCTTTGTCAGCCAGAGCAGCGCGACGATTTTCTTCGGTTATACGTTGTTCCTGTAATGTAGCGAGATGTTCTTTCTGACTGGCTTTGTCGAAAATACTTTCTGATTCAAGAGCGCTGATTTCTGTGTTCAGCATACTTAGTCTGCGCTCGCTGTCTTCAAGCTGAGCCGGAGTGGTATTCTGACTCATGGCGACGCGCGCGCAGGCTGTGTCGAGCAGGCTCACGGCTTTATCCGGCAGTTGTCGTCCGGTGATATAGCGTGCTGAGAGAGAGACAGCGGCGTGGATGGCATCTTCAAGGATCAATACGTTATGATGCCCGCTGAGTGTTTTGGTCAGGCCACGTAACATTGCGGTGGCTACCGGGATGCTCGGTTCGTTTACTGCTACGGGCTGAAACCTGCGTGTCAGAGCAGCATCTTTTTCGAAGTATTTTTTATATTCCGCCCAGGTGGTGGCTGCGATAACGCGCAGGTTGCCCCGGGCGAGAGCCGGCTTGAGAAGATTAGCAGCATCACCTGAGCCTGTTGTACCTCCGGCACCTGCACCTATCAGAGTGTGAGCTTCATCAATAAATAAAATGACAGGGACAGGAGCGGCATCAACGTCGGCAATAACGTCTTTCAGGCGGTTTTCGAATTCACCTTTCACACCGGCTCCGGCCTGTAGCAGGCCCAGGTCAAGGGTGAAAATACGGACGTTTTTTAAAGCTGGTGGTACATCACCGTCTGCCAGACGCTGGGCGAGTCCTTCGATCAGAGCTGTCTTACCAACACCGGCTTCACCGACCAGAATGGGATTATTCTGACGACGGCGCAGAAGAATATCCGCCATTTGTCGTATTTCACTGTCGCGGCCCAGGACAGGGTCAATTTTTCCTTTTTCAGCCTGAGTGACAAGATCCTGTGCGTAGCGTGATAAGGCGGCTCCAAAGCGTTTATCGTCATGCACCGCGTCTTGCGTATCTCCTGATATTTCCCGGGATGCCGGGGCAGGGGGCACTTCGGCACTTGCCTGGCAAAAAGACCAGACTTCAGCTTCGGTGCAGCGAGACACAGCACCAAGTAGTGGCTTAAGTGCGTTGCGCAGACTCAGGCAGTTATCAGTATCTGCTGCCAGAGCAAGAAGCAGATCGGCTGAGCGTATTGCGGTGGTACTTCTGTTAACCGATGCGCCCAGCCAGGCTGATTTTATCAGGCGAACAATATCGGGTGAAAGGCCAGGTGCTCTGCCATTGCCGGTTTTCAGACCCGCGAGAATGTTCTCAAGGTGGGTAAGCAGAGGTGCCGGGTCCAGGCCAAGTGTTCTGGTAATGTTGAGGATATCATTGTTTTCAGCCTGGAGGAGGAAACTGAACCAGTGTTCGGCCTCTACATCGTAGTGCGTGCGTGATACTGCCATGCCAGCGGCGTTTTCAAGCTGACGACGACATGTATCGTCTAAACGTTGTACAAGTTTAGACAGTTCAACAGGCCTCATGCTTTTTTCTCTTTAATGTGTTGCAGTGCATAGCGAAGCAAACACCGCCTGGGGGTGGTCAATCTTATGAACAAAATGTCATTAAAATAAAGGCATATTATTTACAATGAGATAATACTCAGGTCAGAGGATTTATCTGGCCGGAGTCTGCTGGCGTGCTTTGTTTCCGGTCTTTTTGATTTTTTGAACATGAATCTGATAATAAAATTTATCGCCAAATTTATGAATAAATGTTAATATTATAACCGGATAAATTTTATTAGCCTTTAAAAGTTGTATTGAATGTCAGTTATGTCCCGCCCGGCGCCACGGCTGGTTATTGTCGTGCCCTGTTATAATGAGGAAGAGGTTTTCTCTTCCTGTCTGACAGAGCTGAGAAACAGCATTAAAGAAATGGTGCAGGATAACCTCATAAAAAAAGATAGTTTTTTATTATTTGTCGATGATGGCAGCTGTGATCAGACATGGAGATGTATCCGTGAGGCCTGTGCTGAGGGAGAGTGCATTCAGGGTGTTAAGCTGTCGCGTAATGAAGGGCATCAGGCTGCTCTGCTGGCCGGGTTGCATGTGGCAGGTCAGCACTCAGATGCTGTCGTCAGTATAGATGCAGATCTGCAGGATGATGTTCAGGCTATCAGGAGGATGGTGAAGGCTTATTGTGCCGGTTATGATGTGGTTTATGGTGTGCGTGACAGTCGTCAGACAGATACATGGTTTAAAAGGACAACGGCTGAAGGGTTTTATCATCTGATGGCGCTGATGGGCGTTAAGCAGAAATTTAATCATGCTGATTACCGTCTGCTCAGCAGTCGTGCGCTCAAAGCTTTGCTCGATTATAATGAGCGCAATATCTACATTCGCGGTTTGATTCCTCTTATCGGTTTTCCTTCTCTTGAAGTGCGCTATGACCGTGGTGTGCGTATAGCCGGTGAGTCGAAATACCCGTTACGTAAAATGCTGGCGCTGGCGCTGGAGGGTATAACCTCCATGACTGTTGCGCCGCTGCGTCTTATTGCTTCACTGGGTTTTCTGATCTGTATTTTGTCTTTGCTCGCTATTTTATACATTTTACTGATAAAAATAACCGGACATACCATCGCAGGCTGGTCCTCAGTCGTTCTCTCAATTTTCTTTATGGGAGGGGTGCAGATGCTTTCACTGGGTATTATCGGTGAGTATATTGGTAAAATTTATCTTGAAACGAAACACAGACCTCGTTTCCATATAGAAAGCGTCATGGAGAACGGAGCAGAAAAATAGCTTGTTCTTACTCCGTCTGAGTAACAGCAGGTAACCCTGTGTCGCTGCTCTGAAGTCAGGGGTTGGCGACCGCAGAGTTAATGGCGTTAGTGCAGTCGTTTGTGCTGACCTGTATGGAGCTGTTGCTTGCACAGGCCTGAATTGTTTCAGAGCGCTGCTGTTTGTGCTGTGTATACCATTCGAGCGTATGTGCCGGGTTTTGTTCAAAAACTGGTGCAGGTGGCGGTATATCAATTGAGGCATCAGGAGAAGTCTGAGGCGTGTTGATTTTATCTTTTTGTGGTGGTTTTGCATAAGATGCTCCGCCTGAAATAAGGCAGGCGATACTCATTGCTATAAATTTCTTTTTCATCGCGGGCACCGGAATTCTGATAAAATAAAAACAGTTATTATCTGCTTTATGCACTTTTACAGAAAATCGGCAAGATTAACATCATTTTGCAGGTCAGATTATATTTTATTCGTAGTATTCGGGAGATAAACGGAGCTGCTGTATCTGTTGAGGGTCATGAAATAAAATAAGCTGAGCTGGCAGCGTTTCAGCAAGTGTTTTGATCCGCAGAAGAGAGGACAGAGCTTCATTCTGGTCAGCGCATGAGCCCGGAGGCAGAGACTGATTGAAATTTTCCATCAGGTCGCCAGCATCAAAGGTCAGGAGCAATGCACCACTATGCTTCAACTGCACCAGAGCAGACTGATGCCCTGGCGTGTGCCCTCGGGTGTCGAGCAGAGTCAGGCCAGGAAAGGCGTCCCAGTCTCCCTCTCTGAAATCCCATCTGATCGTGGGGCTGTTAAAATCTTCGGCAATACTGGCAAAATAGTCAGCGCCCATAGCAGCATCATAATCTCGCTTTTGTACTGAAACCCGCGCCTGTGGGCAGTGTTTGATGTAACCGGTGTGATCAAAATGCAGGTGAGAGAGAATAATCCAGCTGATATCAGCCAGTGTAATACCAATTTCAGCTAACTGATTTTTCAGGTCATGCTGAGTGCGTACGATCGGAGGGATCATACCCTGTGATGTAAAATATGTGTGCAGCCTCTGTGGGTCTGTGACGTGCTGAGGGTCCATGCCTGCATCGAGCAAAATCCATCCCTGTGTCGTGTCGAGCAGGTAAGCACATATAGGCTCGCTGATCATAAAGCGGTTATCGGCACCGCTGACAGAAATATATTTGGGTATGGTTTCGTAGCCGCATAGCAGCACATAGAGGCGCTTTATCGCTGTCATACGTGCGTAATCCCTGCTTTGCGGTGTTCTCCGGCACGGTAATACCGGCGTAGCCCGTTCTCCCATTCAGGGTCGACCGGTGAGGTACCATGGTTTTTATCCAGAGCAGCTTTGATCAGGTCGTTGAGGGTCCGCTCCAGGTCGGGTTTTGAGACGGTGATGCACTGGCCATTTTTTACAATGGTTTTGCCATTAACGACCAGCGTGTCGATGTCCTGGCGTGTCAGCCGTGTCAGCAGCAGGTCAGGTAAGGCGGCATCAGGCACGGTATGCCTCATAATGCGATCTGTGCGTGCAATAACAAAGTCGGCCGGTGCGCCTTCAAGGAGAGTTCCACCGCTATCCGGGCCCAGAACGGCTTCACGACCACCGCGCAGAAGGGCGTCATAACAGTGCGTTAACAACATGCCTTTGTCGGCAACACCGTCTATGCCAGCATCAAGTGCCTGTGCAACACCACGCAGCAAACGGGTTTCTCGTAAAATATCATGGTCATCTTCCAGTGACATGCCATCCAGCCCGACTCCGAACGTAATAGCGTGGCGCAGTACGCCAGCGATGGGAGGGAGACCTGAAGAGAGGCGAAAATTTGAAGAGGTATTACACGCAATCAGCACCCCGCGCTGTGCCAGCAGCTCAAGCTCGTACTCGCGCAGCCAGCAGCAATGCGCCAGAGTGAGGCGGGGTGAAAGCAGGCCGATTTTGTCAAGCCAGAGGATAAGACCTTCAGGAAATTGTGCGTCGGCCCATTCACGCTGTAAGCGTGTTTCAAAAAAATGCATATGTACCCGGCGTCCGGTCGAGGCTGAAAGAGCACTTAGTGTTTCGAGTGTCTCCCGGTCAGTCCATTGCGGGCCGACAGGGCCATACTGTACGGTAAAAGTCGGGCTTTCCAGGCGGGTCAGAGCATCAGTGATGGCGAGACCTTCCGCCAGCGAACGTTTGTGACGCGGTGCAGAAAGCTGGGGATAGCGGGAGAGATCAGGCATATACCCGCCCAGAGCTGCATTATCGCCGTAGACAAAAGGGTTTTCACCAGCAAACGGAACAGCAAAAGCGACTCTGATGCCGACATCACGGGCAGCAGCAGCGACTCCTTCTGCTTCTTCCAGCAGGGCCCGACCATTTTGCGTATTGTGGCAGTGCACAACAGCGCCAATGCCTGCTTCAGCCATGTTTGCAAAGGCACAGGCCGCATTAAGGTAAGCCTGCATACGTGGCTCAACCCCCAGGCGCGACAGCCAGAGTTCCAGTGGCCCGTCAGGAATGCCAGCTGACAGGGTAGGCACGCCCCGACCATGATCATGCGCATTGGCAAAGGCGGGCATGGCAACACGGCCAGCCCCCTGTTGAGGTAATATCTCGGGTTGTAGCGCGCACAGGCGACCATCACGGGTTGTAATACGCTGGTTAAACAGCGGAGCATCATGACCGGGTCGTGTCAGCACAAATTCTGCTGACCATTCTTCAGTTTGTGTTGCAGAAGATGGTGCTGATGAGTGGTTCATGTTCCGCTGTCTTTTCTTAATGGTTTACTGGTTAAAAGGAATATTGGGGGTTGGTTTCTGAATGGGCCCCGGAGGGGGCATGTCGCTGCATGATGAGGCAACCGGGCTGCCGTTCATAATGTCATGCGTAAACTGCTCTGAATCAGGCAGTGAGTAGTTGACTGCACCGCTATGCGTAATGCCGGGGTATTTATGCCACTGTACAACACTGCCGGCTTTACAAAGTGCGAGAGCTGCACCGTACTGACCAGTTGTACCGGCCATGTTGTCAGCAAGCCCGGTGCCTAAGAAAACCGGCACAGTGAGATGCCCGTCAGGCAGTTCAAAATAACGGGTCATGTCGCGGTCATAGGCTGTGATGTCGCGAGATACGAGTTCTTTACCGGTTTTGATATTCAGCTTTTTAGCTTCGCGGAAGAGATCATGCAGGCACCCGTTATGGGCAACTTCAAGCATTTTCTTTCCTTTTTCAGAAAAGAGAGATGAAGGGTCAGTCTCCGGGTGAATAGCCTGGTCTGTGCCAGCAAGGCGTAGTGTAGCGAAAGCAGGGTCCATCGCATCAACAGTTGTATAGCGCTTTTCGTTTAGCTCTGGTGTGTCCTGATGTATTGCAGTAACTAAGCCTGTCAGCACAGCTCCTTTGACATTGAGGTCAGGTGCATAGTGTGGAAAAGCCCATGTTGCAGCAAGTGCTGCGCCCCCTCCCTGTGACTGGCCAACAATCATTGCTTTATTTTGTATATCGAAATGATGCTGCTTCAGCACAGCTCGTGCTGCATCAAGCAGGCTATAGGCTTCGGGGCGGTATAACAGATAAGGGTGTGTGCCTGGTGTACCCAGTCCCTGATAGTCGGATGCGACAACAGCAAAGCCTCGTTTCAGCCATACATTCAGATAGGCCTGGTCTCTGGCTGCAGGGCCCATCCATGATGGTGCACAGACATCAGCCACTCCTGTTGTGCCATGTGCCCAGATAACCAGTGGCCACCCGCCTTTGGGAGCCGGGCCGGAAGGGATGAGGATATACCCTGAGACCGGCACTTTGTTTTCGGGTTTCATTCCATCGGTTGAGCTGTAAAGAATTTTAAAAGCTTTGCCTGTATCAGCTGGCAGCCAGGTTGCTTTGAGAGGTTCTGAGCGCAGCATTGTACCCGGGGCATCTGTGACCGGGCCAGACCAGTCATAAAACGGTGCAGGAGGTGCAGCCATGCTCTGCACCGGCAGGCAGATTGTGGAAAGCATCAGAAGAGAAGAGAGCAGCGATGGAAATTTCATGTCAGATCCTGTGAGGTGACAGAGAGGCCGGAGAGAGGGTAAAAGTTACGATATCAGAATATATCAAAATATTCCCGTTGTTCCCATTCAGAAACTTCAAGTTCATACCGCCTTATTTCAGAGCGTTTAATTGCAATCAGGTAATTAATAAAAGTATCACTCATAGCCCCACGAAAGAGAGTGCTTTTATCGAGCGCATCCGTAGCCTGTGCCAGTGTGGTGGGTAGTAGCGGAGCCTGTGTTTCATATGGTGCATCGGCGGGTAGTCCAGGGTCAGCGCTGGTTTTCAGACCGTCCATCCCGGCAATAATTTGTGATGCCATATAGAGGTAGGGGTTTGCCGCTGGCTCTCCTACACGATTTTCAATGCGTGAGGCTTTATCGTGAGGTGCAGAAAGAACGCGCAGCATAACACCACGGTTGTCAATACCCCATATGGCCCGGTCAGGGGCCAGAGAGAACGGACGGTAGCGTTTATATCCGTTAATTGTTGGTGTGGAAAAAACACTGCTTGATTCAGCATGTTTTAAAAGTCCTCCAAGCCATGCCATGCCGGTTGAAGAAAGCTGATCTTCAGCTTTTTCGGGCATAAAAATATTTTTCCCGTCAGGCGTGCACAGAGACTGATGAAGGTGCCACCCGCTTGACATGACAGAAGGCAGACGAGGCCGGCACATAAAGCTGGCATGGTAGCCGTGTCTGCGGCAAACCTGTTTTACAGCAGAGCGAAACAGAATCATGTCATCGGCTGGTTGCAGGCCTTTATCGGCTTTAAAAACCATTTCGACCTGCCCTGGTCCAAATTCGACCTCTAGCGAAAGCAAGCCGAGTCCAAGTCCCTGAACAGTTTTACGCATGACCTCCATCATCGGGTCGATCTGATCGTAATTCAGTTCTGTCAGGTAGTTATAGCCCCGGTGAGACAGGGAAACGTCAGGTGGGGCCGCTGGCTGACCTGCATCGTCAGGGTGCAGGCGTTGATTTTCAATGCGGGTGAGGTGAAACTCGACCTCCAGCCCGGCCATAAATTCATAGCCCGTCTCAGCCAGGCGTTGCAGCGCATCACGATAAATATGTCGTGTTGCATAAGGTACTTTTTCACCATTTTTATAATACAGATCACACAGCATCCAGCCGGTATGTGGTGCCCAGGGTAGTACCTTAAAGCTGGTCGGGTCAGGTATCATGCACATGTCAGCAGAGCCCTGAACCGCAGAATCCTTAATGGTATTCTGTGCTGAAAAAACAGAGATAACAGTACGATGAGCTGTGTCTTTCAGCAACAGAGAGGAGGCAAGAGAGATTCCACTGCTAAAAGCGGTGCCCAGGGCGTCAGCAACAAGTGTTTTGCCGCGTAAAATACCATGCTGATCAGGAAAGCAAAAGCGAATAACCTGAATGTTTTCTGCACGCACCTTGTTTGCTACCTCTTTGGCCGTGCGTTGCTGTTTTTCAGTCCATAGTCCATGCTGCTGAATAAAGCTCATCGTCGAACCCCCTTATATCTGAACGGCGGCCTGGCGCCATGGAGCCGCAGACCGGCGGCGGGCATCAACGTCTTTCCAGTAATCCTCTGTGTTGCTGGCGGGGCCTACGCCATCCATCGTTGCAGGGCCCTGTATGGCTGCTGCCTGAGTGGCATTTAGTACCATCAGTGGTTTTTCACCGCGCTCGACCTGATCAATGGCCTGATTAAGCATGCGACGGTAGGCGATAATTCCTTTATCCGTCTGGCCCAGATGTTCACGGGTACGGTCCTGTATCGGCCCCTGTGATTCTACGGCCCACTGATCGTGTACGTTAATATCATCTCCCATACCGGTGTAGGTTTTGCTGGCCTGTTCGCCAGGGTCAAAGCCATAGTCGTTGGCGCGCCCTACACGCGGGCGGTAGTCCGGCAGCGTATAAAGCTTCAGGCGCTGCTCACGCATATGGTCTTTATCGACCGGTTCTGAGAAGCTGGTGAAAATAGCATACCAGTAACAGCTGGTATCATTAACAGGTACATGCCACTGAGTTATGGTCATTTCGCCTGAGAGCGGAATAACGAAAGCCTGTGGGAACAGAACATTTGTGACGCGCACATGTGTGTTCTCTTCGCTCATAGCGCGTGTGGCAATAAGCTGCAGGCCATAGTCGGTTGTGTCGACTGTAATATCGGGGCAGTCAAATTCACGCAGAACGCGGGTCATGGGCATTGTGCTGTTGGCAGATGTTGCACGAAACTGACGCCCGTAAGAGGATTCGGCTTCATCATCTTCAAAAAAACGATGCAGAAAGCTGGCATGAGCCGGGTCAATACCGACTTCAAGTGCCTGAAGCCAGTTGCATTCCATCAGCCCCTTAAATGCAAAAACATAGTTGTCAGGGGCAATAAAACAGTCAAGATCAGGAAAAGCCGGAGGCTTACCTTCACCAGGAAAAGCAAAAATAATCCCGCTTTTTTCAATAACCGGATAGGATTTTTGCTTAATGCGTTTGCAGAGGGTGCTGCCTTTTGGCTCCGCCGGAGTCTGGAGGCAGTCCCCGTTAACATCGAAAAGCCAGCCATGAAACGGGCAGCGTAGCCCGCCATCCTCAAGGCGACCAAACGCCAGGTCAGCATTGCGGTGCGGACAGTCGCGGTCAAGCATGCCCAGTGTGCCGCTTTCGTCACGAAAAATGACAAAATGCTGCCCCAGCAGTTCGACGGGGCGGATAGGACGCGGACCTTCAAGCTCGACTGAAAGGGCTACAGGCTGCCAGTACTGGCGTAACAGCTTGCCTGCCGGCTGATCTGCCGTGATACGCGTGATCCTTGCATTTTGTTCTGCGCTCATCATGTGGACGTTCTCCTGTGGCTGATGAGTAAAATGAAATGTTTTCTATGTGAACATATTTTTTTTATACGAACATTATGCTTGCAAGAAATACGGAAAGGATGCAAGTTTGTTTTGATATCGCGACGAACTGAGTCTCATCGGGGTTATCGCGTTACTGTTATTTTCACGTTATGGAACACCTGAGTATGCCAGAACTGATTTTTCACCAGCGTGATGGAAGCGTTCGTAAAGTGGATGCCAAAAGTGGTGTCAGTGTCATGCAGCTTGCCATTCAGGCAAATATTCGTGGAATAGACGCTGAATGTGGCGGAGCCTGCGCCTGTGCGACCTGCCATGTTTATATTGATGAGAGTTACTCTGATCGTTTGCCGGACCTGACAGACGAAGAATCTGAAATGCTTGAAGGCGTTGCAGCTGAACGCCGACCCAACAGCCGTCTGGCCTGTCAGGTCATGGTTGATGACAGTATGGATGGTATGGGCATAGAAGTGCCCGACAGGCAGTTCTGATGTCGGCGGGGACGGTCATTATTGGTGCATCGCATGCAGGGGTAACCTGTGCAGCTGCCCTGAGAGAAGCAGGTTATACTGATCGTATTCTTCTTGTCAGTGAAGAAGAAGGTATACCCTGTCATCGTCCGCCTTTGTCAAAAGGGTATATGACCGGTGCTGTCAGTGTAGATTCCCTTCCTTTAAAAAGCGCGTCTTTTTATCAGGAGGATAACATTGATCTTCTGACAGGAGTAAAGGTAACAGCAGTAAACCCCGGGCAGAAAAATGTTGTGCTGAGTAATGGTAAGATAGTTTCTTACAATTATCTTGTTCTGGCGACAGGGAGCAAACCCAGGCCATGGCATGGAGCTGATTTACCAGAGCACGTTTATACGTTGCGTACCGTGCAGGATGCCTCGAATATAGCCAGAAGAGCAGCTTCTCTTTCTGGTGCAGTGGTTGTTATTGGCGGCGGTTATGTCGGGCTTGAGCTTGCCGCAACATTACGAACGCACTTTAAAAAAGAGGTGCATATTGTTGAAATGGCGCCACGTCTTTTGCGCCGTGCCGCTTCAGCAGAGTTGTCTGAATATGTTGCAGAGCTACATAAAAAAGCAGGCAATTCTCTCCATTTATCATGTCCGGTAAGAGCCATTAATGCAGGACATAAAACAATAATAGATGTCGTGTTGCATGATGATACTGTCATTAATGCAGAAATGGTTATTCTGGGCACAGGTATTGTGCCAGAACAGACACTGGCGGGTGAAGCGGGCTTAGCGTGCCAGGATGGTATTGTTGTTGATAAATTCTGTAAAACTTCCGATGAATTTATATTCGCAATTGGTGATTGCAGCAGGTCTCCTGTCGCACACCATGCTCAGACATTAAGATTAGAATGTGTGCAAAATGCGATGGATCAGGCGCGGGTTGCAGCTTCAGTTATTGTCGGCGAGGCGAAAGAATATGCTGCTGTGCCGTGGTTCTGGTCTGATCAGCTTGGAGTAAAATTTCAGACGGCAGGTATCATAGAGGATGGTATGACCTGCGTCGTGAGAGGAGAAAAATCTTCAGGAAAATATGCACTTTTTCATTTTTATAGCAATGGTCGACTTGGAGCGGTTGAAACCATAAATCAGCCTGCGTTGCATATGCTTGCCCGAAGATTACTGGCTGCTGAGATAAGCCCGGATATGCAGCAGGCAGGTGACGTTCAGTTCGATCTGAAGGGGCTTATTGGGAAATAAAGTATAAGCAATTAATACTTGAATTTTCTCAGTTAATATTACGTTATTTTTTGTTTTTAATTTAATAAATAGAATATTTGTTTTTTTATTTATTTGTTTTTGATAACGTTGATTGTTTCGTTTTCAAAATAAATTGCGGTTTTTGTGTTTGTCAGGAGATGAGTTTTTCACTCTGTCATGGGGGAAGGGTCAGTGATGCGTTACAGTAGAAAGTTCGTTTTGTTGGTTAGTTGTGTTTCTCTGGTAACGCACGTTGCAGCCGAAAGGGCACATGCAGCGGTTACGCATAAAACGGTTAGCCCGCGTAAAAAAATACAGGTGCCGGTTGATCAGAATAAAAAAGTTCCTCGAAAAGAAATAGGAAGTCGCAATAACGAGTATCTTGAAGTGCATGGTTCAGGGGTTATTTCGGCAAGTGGGGTAACTGGTCAGCAGTTTGGCGGTGGTCTGATGACCAAAGAAACAGGCGATAAGTCTGTTAGTACTGTGACGCGGGATTTTATTGCTAAACAGTCGCCTACTCAGTCTGCTTTTCAGCTGATGAAGCTGACACCTGGTGCTAATGCGGCTTCATCTGATCCATTTGGTATGCAGTTTGGTGGTGGTGGTTTCTCAGTCCGTGGACTTGATGCTTCACAGATGGGCTTTGTTTATGAAGGTATTCCGGTTACGGGGTCATATAACAGTATTGTTAACCCCTCTGAGTGGGCTGATACTGAAAATCTTGAAAAAATAAGTCTGGAGCAGGGTTCTCCCGATGTGACAACCCCAACAGTCAACGCATCCGGCGGTGTGATGACATTGTTTACACGTAACCCTTCACATAATTTTCATGTGATGGCCGACGCAACCGGTGGGTCATATAACATGGCGCGTGGGTTTATGCGTGTAGATAGCGGTGACCTTGGGCGTTCGGGAATCCGTATGTTTGTTTCTGTGTCGCAGACAGAGGCAGATCATACGCGTGGTGCCGGTCATGATTCAAAAACACATGTTGACGTTGGTGTTGTTAAAGACTGGGGAAAGCAAAGCAATACAAAGCTGACAATCACTTACGGTAACTTTAATATTTCTAACTATAATTATCCTACGGCCGCACAGTTTAAAGCAGGGCCTGGATATAATTATACTAAAGACTATGACAATGGTACAAATTCAAAATATTACAAGCTTCACCAGAACCCCTATGAAGCACTCCTTGTTTCTGCGCCGACAAAACTGAAGCTCACAGATCAGCTGACGTTCAATTTTACGCCTTATACATATTATAACTATGGCACAACCGGCTTTGGGGGTGTTGTATCAGAAGATGCTGTTTACAGTGGTTTGAATAAATACCAGGTTGACCTGAACGGCGATGGAAAAATTGGTGGTTCATCAATGGTGTATGAACCTTATATCGAGCAAACATCACGCTCCGGGTTTAATACAAACATGGCTTATGCGACACGGCATAACACTCTGACGTTTGGTTACTGGTTTCAATATGAAAATGATAATCTTTTTTCACAGTATGGTCGTGTAAAAGCAAATGGTTCGCCAATGAATCCATGGGGTGACAGCCACTATTACAGGCAGGCTGATGGCAGTCCGTATTATCTGATGGCGTCTCATTCATATATTACGACTAATGTATTATATATTGCTGATACACTCTCATTATTTCATGATAAGCTGAAAATTACAGCAGGCTTTCGTGAGGCAATGGTTAACCGCCAGGGGACAAACTCACTTCCTGGTACTCCTTATCATATGGGTGTTAATACGGCTGAGCCTCTTCCAAATGTTGGTATGACTTATACTATTAATTCACATCATCAGTTTTACATTAATGGTAGCACGGCTTTTCGTCTTCCTACGACCAATGCAATGTATGAAAGTACCTATAATGGTGCTGTAACCGGCGCAGCTAACCTCAACCTTAAGCCTGAATATACGATTTCTGAAGAAATAGGGTATCGTTATACCTCAGATAAGGTAATGGCCCGTATTGCATTCTTTAATTATAATATGACTAATCGCCTTGTCAGTACAATGATTTACCGTGGTAACCAGCAAATTCCGTCTCAGCTGAATGGTGGTGGACAGCATGCGCGTGGTGTAGATTTTGAGCTTGGCACAGCACCTATTCATCATTTCCGCCCTTATATGTCAGCTGAATATCTCGATGCTAAAATTGATAATAACCTTTATGTCGGTAACAATGCACTGCCGACAAAAGGTAAAAATGCAGTTATGGCACCAAAATATCAGCTTGGCTTTGGCCTTGATTATGATGATGGTACATGGTTCGGCAATGCTGGTATTAAATGGGTTGGTAAGCAGTATTCAACATTTATGAATGATGAATCCATACCATCCTATGTGCAGGCTGATCTGACAGCAGGGTATCGTATGCATAATATCGGATTTCTCAAGCATCCTGAAATTCGCTTAAATATCGTTAATCTTGCTAATAACCACTATCTTTCCGGGGTCTATAGCGTCCAGTCTAATGCTGTGGCAACAAAAGGCGTCAATGGTGGCACTGTCGCGAAAAGTGGTACACCGTCTTATTACGTTTCTACACCGTTTATGGCCATGGCAACGGTATCAGCAGGTTTCTGATATCTGATACGCAGGAGAGTGCACATGACGGAATATGGTTTCGGTCGCAGAACGTTTCTGCTGGCGGGAGGTGCCTGTCTCGCCGGTGGCCTGGGTGCTGCAGGTCCGGCTCCGGTACGTCAGACGACGGCCGGGCAGGTTTATGGTTGTGCCACGATGCAACCGGGAGTAACCGCCTGGCTTGGTATTCCGTATGCAGCGCCTCCTGTGGGCAATTTACGCTGGAAACCACCGCAACCTGTTACACCCTGGGCCGGTGTCAGGTCGTGCACACAGTTTGGAGGCAGTCCCTGGGCACCGTCCGGGCCAATGGAAAGCTTCACCCCGTCGCATATGGATGAGGATTGCCTGAATCTTAATGTATGGGCCCCTCCATCAGACGGGCGTTTACGCCCGGTTATGGTCTGGATTTATGGCGGTGCCTTTATCATGGGGTCGTCGCAGGACCCAAAATATGATGGTGCGCGTCTGGCTGCTGATGGTGTTGTTTTTGTCTCTGTTAACTACCGTGTAGGGATCTTAGGTAGCTTTGCTCATCCGGAGCTGGCGCAGGAATCTCCTCATGGTGTGTCAGGTAACTATGGGCTGATGGACCAGGTTGCTGCCCTTCAGTGGGTTCGTGACAATATTGCCCGGTTTGGCGGTGACCCTGATAATGTCACGATTTTTGGCCAGTCAGCTGGTGCCTTTAGTGTTGCCTATCATCTTGTTATGCCGGCTTCACGTGGCTTGTTTCATCGGGCCGTTGCGCAAAGTGGCGCACCACTTGGTAAACCCAGCTCTTATATTCTGCTTGGTAACACAAAGCAGATGGAGCAGGTGGGGGCGGCTTATGCTCAGAGCCTTAAAGCGCCATCGCTCGAGGCATTACGCCGCATTCCGGCAAAAGATCTTATCAAGTCGTATGGTTTTAACTGGCTGTTTTATCCTGCTGTTGATGGCTGGCTTGTTCCACGCTCGCCTTACAGCATGATGGCAGAAGGTGACTGTGCCCGGGTGCCGGTTATGGCCGGGCATAACCATGATGAAGGCAGCCTTTTTCCACCAATGGGTGGCGGCACACAAACCGGGCTCCAGTCTGCTGTATCAGATTTTTATGGTCAGCAGCGTGATCCGCTGCTGCAGGTTTTGCGTCAGGAAGGGTATAATACGCCTGCGGCTATGGGGCATCAGATATTTGGTGATGTCGTGTTTAACTGGAATACCATCGTATTGTCACAGGTGATGTCGCGGCATGTGCCCAGCTATGCCTATCGCTTTGATTATGCGCATACAAAACCAGTTAACCCACACCCGGCACCAGGTCAGCTGGCAGATGCAGGTGCTTTTCATGGTGCTGAAATAGGGTTTGTACTTAAAACACATCAGTATGAAGAGCCCGCCCGTCGCTCAGAACAGGAACATCTGATGCAGGTTGTCTCTGGCTACTGGCTGAATTTTGCAAAAACAGGCTCGCCTAATGGCAGTGGTTTAACACACTGGCCTGTTTATCAGCCTGCAAAGCGTCAGCTTTTTAGCCTGGATGCTCATGCGCAGGGGTTAAGCAGCATCGATCATTATGATCGTCTTGTTTTGCTGGGGCAGGCAATGAACAACCGCGTACTGGAGGAGGAGGGGTGATATGAAAGAACCTGTTAATGTCAGCCCGTTTCTTGGCAACACTTCAGCGCTCTGGCTTTTGCTTTTTTGCTACGCGATGATCGTGGCTTCAATGTCCAGTATTGGTGTTTTTGTTTCATTTCTGCCTCATGTTATCCACGATCTTTCAATTGCAGCGCCACAGGCTGGTTTTGCAATTTCGCTTTTTTCTTTGCCCTCTGCTCTGGCATGCGTACCTATAGGGCGCTTGGTTGATCGTATTGGTATTCGTTCAGGTATGGTGCTGGCAGGCTTGCTCGCGATCGCAGGCGATGTCTGTTTAAGTCAGGCTCATAGCTGGTTACTTATTTATTTTGGTATGTGTTTGTCAGGGGCGTCTTTTGGTGCCCTGACCGTGACATGCCCATCGGCTCTTGTGTCCTGGCTTGAAGGCGACGCCCGTACACGCGCCCTGTCTTTCTGGTCTACATATGGGCCTGTTGGTTATGCTTTCGGCTTGTTGCTGGCCGTGCCATTTACCATCGGTGGTGTCTGGCAGCATGTTTTTTTGTGGCATGCGGCTATTTTTGCAGCACTCACCTGTTTTGTTATGCAGCTGCCGCGCCGCAAAGAACAGGTAAATGTCAATACTGGTAATGGTGGCCTGGCTTTATTGTTTAAAGACAAAGCTATTATACGTCTTGGTTTTTCGCTCGCTTTACCTAATGCGGTTGCTTATGGCGTTAGTGTTGTTACCCCTTCTTACCTCGCTCGTGCTTACGGGGTTGAGGTGGGTATGTCTAACAGTGGCATAGCAGCAGCAAAAATTTTTGCCATGATGCTCGGTGGCTTTGTTACCGGTTATATTCTGACCAAGCAGGTGCATTACAGAATAATGTATCGTTCGCTTGTTTGCCTGGGCCTGGCCGCTTTGTTTGTTTTGTTTTTTCCAGGCGGTGGTTTTGGCTGGGCGCTCGTTGCGCTCATCTGCTGGTTGCTGGCTTTTGGTGGCATGGCAGGGGGCACAATGGCGCAGTTGCCGACATTCGTTAGCAGACAGGAAGATATTGGTGTTGTCTCAGGCCTTGTCGGGCAGCTGACGTCACTTATCTGCCTGGCTGCTCCTCCCGTTTATCTCGCGCTGACACAGTGGTCTTCTTTCTGGGGGCTTTCCTGTTGTGTATTGCTGGTAGCCGCCTGTCTGGTGCCTTACCGCAAAACTTCTGTCAGTGCATGATCTGTATAAAATTATGATTGCAGAACTGTATATTTTTTAATCAGTCTGTGATTATGGAGATGATACTGTGAAGATTATTTCTGTTGAGGCTTTTCCGTTTTCTCTGCCGTCACGGCGTGACTTTCGCTGGGCTGGTATGCTTGGTCAGCTTGGTAACTTTGTTGCTGTGCGTATCACGACAGAAAATGGTGTGACAGGTTATGGTGAAGCTACTCCTTTGCCGGACTGGGGAGGGGATTTTGCCCGTCATGGGGGTGAAACCATAGGCACGGTTATCAATATGGTTACCACAGTTATCGGACCGGCTCTGATCGGGCAGGACGTAACGGCTGTAACCCGTGCGGCACAGATTATGGACCGTGTTGCAGTAGGCAATGTTTATGCCAAATGTGCTGTCAGCATTGCGCTGTATGATGCCTGGGGTAAGTGTGCGGGTCTTCCGGTTTATAAATTGCTGGGTGGTCAGGTGCGTGACAGCGTGCCTGTCGCACATATGGTCGGCCTGATGCCTGAAGAGGATGCGCTTGAAGAAGCTATTGCCGCAATAGATGATGGCGTCTCTTGTTTGCAGATCAAAGGCGGAACAGATGCAGCGCGTGATATTCGCCTGATTGGTGTTCTGCGCAAGCGCCTGGGCGACGATATAACTCTCAGACTTGATGCAAATCAGGGGTATGGTCACGCAAAATCTGCGATGGAGACCGTGCGTCGTCTGGTTGAGGCTGGCGTCAGTATGGTGGAGCAGCCTTCAGAAGGTCTGCGTTATATGGCAGAGGTGACAGCCTCTTCTTCTGTGCCTGTTATCGCTGATGAGAGCTGCTGGGATGTGAATGATGCGCTTGATGTGGTGTCAGCACGAGCAGCAGACTGCATCTCAGTTTATCTGGCTAAGGCAGGTGGTATAAGTGGTGCCTGTAAAGTTGCTGATGTGGCCGAAGCTTCTCTGATACCATGCGATGTTAATGGCTCGATTGAATCAGCTATTGGTACAGCAGCTAACGTTCATTTTGCGCTGGCACGGCCTGCGGTGTCACTCGGGGCTGTTATTGCAATCAGCGCACCGGCAGGGCGGCATCCATATCGTGTAGCCGGGCATTATTACGATGATGATATTCTGACAGAACCTATGCAGGTTAGTAATGGTTCTATTCTGCCGCTTGATGCTCCGGGTCTCGGCATTACGGTTGATGAAGAGAAACTGGCTGCTTTCAGGTGTGATAAGTGATGGAACCACATTATCGTATAGCTGCTGATATTGGCGGGACTTTTACAGATGTCGCCTGCCTTTCCGCTGATGGTGTTCTGGTTACGGCTAAAGTGCCGTCTACCCCTCATGACTATGCTTTGGGTATTCTGACCGGTGTGCGTCAGATCGCTGCACAGTTACAGGCGCCGGCCTCAGCTTTTGGGCAGCTGCTGCATGCCTCGACAATTGCGACAAATGCTATTCTTGAAGCAAAAGGTGCGCGGACAGGCCTGGTAACAACTGAAGGTTTCAGAGATGTTCTGGAGCTGCGTCGTATTCGTGTGCCACGTTTATATGAGCCTCTTTATCAGAAGCCGGAGCCCTTAGTGCCGCGGCGCTTGCGCCTTGAAGTGCGTGAACGCCTTGATGCCCGTGGCGATGTGATACAGGCGCTGGATGAAGAGAACGTACGTACTGTTGCTAAGACGCTGGCTAAAGCCGGAGTTGAAGCTGTGGCTGTTTGTTTTTTGCATAGCTACGTTAATCCTGAACACGAAAAGCAGGCAGAGCGTATTTTACGGGAAGAGCTGCCGGAAGATTGTTTTATCTCTGTAAGCTATGATGTGTTGCCAGAGGTACGTGAATATGAGCGCACCAGTACAACAGTTGTTAATGCTTACGTCGGGCCGGTTGTCAGTCGTTATCTTAAAGGGCTGGTGCAGACTCTTCAGAATGCAGGGTTCGATGGCCGCCTGCTGATGATGCAGTCCAGCGGTGGACTGCTTGATGTTTCTCAGGTGATTGCCCGCCCTGCTACTGTGGTTGAAAGTGGCCCTGCTGCGGGCGTGGTGGGGGCTGCACGGCTTGGGCATGTCGCCGGTTATTCCGATATTATTACGTTTGATATGGGAGGCACCACAGCAAAAGCTTCCCTTATTCAGGATAGTCGCCTGACTGCCACTGATGATTATGAGGTCGGTGGCGGTATCTCTATGTCCAGTGCTCTGGCAAAGGGTGGTGGCTATGCTTTGAAGCTGCCTATTATTGATGTGTCAGAAGTTGGCGCAGGTGGCGGCAGTGTTGTGCGCATAGATGCGGGCGGCGGGCTGAAAATTGGCCCCGAAAGTATGGGGGCTATGCCAGGGCCTGCCTGTTATGGTCATGGTGGCACACAGGCTACCGTAACGGATGCCAACCTTGTGCTTGGTTACCTCAATCCTCACGCTCTCGCTTCTGGCACAGTGCCTGTTAATGCACAGTGTGCCAGAGATGCTTTGCAGGCTGCTGTCTGCGATAAAACGGATATAAGTTTGCTCGAGGCAGCTTATGGTGTGCATTGTGTTGCTAATGCGACGATGATGCGTGCGGTTAAGGCTGTTTCGACCTATCGTGGTCGTAATCCACGTGACTTCACAATGCTGGCTTTTGGCGGCAATGGTGGCATGCATGCGGCGTTACTTGCCCGTGAGCTGAATATCGGACGAGTGATTGTGCCACCTGGAGCAGGTGTGTTCAGTGCTGTTGGTCTGCTTTTTGCTGATTATGAAATGGGCCGTACAATTGCCTATGCCGCGCCTTTGCCTGCCGGGGAAGAGGCACGACGTGCTCTTGAAGCCGCTTATCATGCCTTGCAGTCTGCACTTTGCTCTGAAATGGGTGAAGACGATAATGCCGGGCTGACTATTACCCGTTTTGCGCAGCTGCGTTATCAGGGGCAGGGGTATGAGCTGAGTGTACCACTTTCATCAGCCACGGTTACCGCTGATGTGATTAAGCAGGCAGCGCAGGATTTTATGGCTGAGCACAAACGCAGCTACGGCTATGTGCATGATAATGGCCACATGGAGCTTGTCAGTATTCGTGTGGTGACCTCACGCCCGCCTGCACGTCCGCCTGAAATTAATAAGGTGATAGCTGGTGGCCATCTGGCTGAGGAAAGCACACGTATGGCCTATTTTGGCGCGCAGCATGGCCTGCTGTCCACACCTGTGCTCCACCGTTACCTGCTGAACGATAAACCGCGTCAGGGGCCGATGATTATTGAGGAATATGAAGGCACCACCATTGTGCCGCCTGACTGCATGGTCTGGCGTGATGCTTATAATAACGTGGTGATTGATCTGCCAGAACAGGGAGGCGCATGATGGCTGAGTGTGACCTGGCTCTTCTTGAGATTATAAAAAACGGATTTGAAGCTATTGCTGATGAGATGGCGATTATTCTCATGCGCACAGCTCATTCGCCAATTGTACGCGATGCGATGGATTTTTCCACTGCTTTGTGCGACCCGCAGGGGCAGAACATTGCCCAGGGCCTTACAACTCCCATGCATCTTGGTAGTTTTTATGATGCCATGCAGCATCTGATCACAGAATATGCCGGAAATATTGATGAGGGTGATGTTTTTGTTGGCAATGACCCTTACCTGGCATCAGGGCAGCATCTGCCAGATATTTATGTTGTAAAACCTCTTTTTCATGACAGTATTTTGTGTGGATGGGCAGCTACCATTGCGCATCATGTTGATGTGGGCGGGCTGGTGCCTGGCAGTAATTCTCTCAGTTCTGTCAGCATTCATCAGGAAGGGCTGCGCCTTCCTTTTTTAAAGCTGTTTCGTAAAAATATGCCTGATACCGCCATTCACGCTATTATTGCGGCAAATGTGCGTACACCCGACCTGGTTTTGGGGGATATTGCGGCGCAATGTGCGGCAGTTCAGGCCGGTGATCGTGCATTCGCTGATATGCTGCGGCGTTATGGTCGTGAGGAGCTGCATTTTTATACCGCGGCGCTACATGACTATGCTGAACGTCTGGCTCGTGAGTCTATTCGTTCAATTGCTGATGGTATCTATACTTTTGAAGACCATATTGACGGTTTGGGAGAGCAGGGAGCCCCGGTTGTTTTTCGCCTGGCCCTGCATGTGCAGGGTGATGAAGTAACCGCTGACTGGACAGGAACTTCAGAGCAGGTTGCAGGTGGTATCAACGCGCCTGTCTCTTTTTGTAAGTCGAATGTTTACGCGGCACTGCGTTCAGTTATGGGGGCTGACGTTCCCAACTGTCACGGTTATACCCGTCCTATTAAAGTCGTTGCGCCAGAAGGTACTGTGCTAAACTGTACTTACCCCGCGGCCTGCGGCGGCCGGGGTATTACAGGGTATCGTATTGTTGATTGTGTATTTGGAGCACTGGCGCCATGTTTGCCCGAGAGTGTGGCAGCTGACGGTGCAGGCGGGTCTACTTTGCCCAGTTTCAGTGGCGTGTATCGTGGCCGTACCTTTGTGTTTTCTGAGTGCGTAATGGGTGTGTGGGGCGGAACAGCACAGCATGATGGCCAGGAGGGTGTACCTCATATGGCCTCTAACCAGGCAAATGTTCCTGTCGAAATTATAGAGACAGACTATCCCATTCGTATTGAGCGTTATGGTGTTGTGCCTGATACGGCCGGAGCGGGTAAACAGCGTGGTGGCCTCGGTATTCTGCGCGAATATCGTATCCTGCAGGATAACGTCTATTTTGGTGTGCGTTCTGATAAAGTGAAATATCCGCCACATGGTCTGTTTGGTGGCAGGCCTGGTGCGGCAGCTTCAAATATTCTGATCTCGCAGGGGCAGGAGAGCACTCTGCCGGCTATGCCGCTTGATCCGATTATACTTGGTAAGGGTGATGTTTACCGTCATGTCATGGCGGGTGGTGGTGGCTATGGCGACCCCTTAGAGCGTGACCCCGTGCATGTGCTGGAGGATGTGCGGGACGGTCGTGTGACACGTGACGGAGCTTTGTCTGCCTACGGAGTGGTTCTGACAGCTGACCTGGATGTGGATGAGAGCGAAACCCGTGCCTACAGAGCCAGAATGAGAGGACAACACTCATGACTATTATTACGGATAAACGCGTTGTTTCAGACCTCGATCCGTTTTCAGCAGAGTTCAGGGCTGATCCTTATCGTTATTATGCACAGCTGCGTGCTCTTGGGCCTGTTGTCTGGCTTGAAAAGCATAATATCTGGGTGGTGCACCACTATGACCAGGTGCGCACAGTACTGACCGACTGGCAGCGTTTCAGCAACGCCGGTGGTGGTGGGCTGACGAATTATTTTAAAGATAAAAACTGGCGTCAGCCCAGCATTATTCTTGAGGTTGACCCGCCCGACCATGACCGCACCCGCAAGGTACTTATGCGTTTGTTTACCCCGGGTGCTCTGCAAAAAATGCGTACCGAGTTTACCGGTGTGGCAGATGACCTGATAAGCAGAGCAACAGAGCGTGGCCGTATTGAAGCTGTGTCAGAGCTCGTTCTGCCTTTTCCCATGAAGGTGTTTCCTGACGCTGTGGGTATGCCTCCTCTCGACCGTGACATGATGCTCGTCTATGGCGGTATGGTGTTTGGTGCATTCGGGCCGCGTACACCATGGTATGATCAGCTTTTGTCACGGGCTGAAGAAGTGAGTGCCTGGGTTGATGCTCATTGTGAGCGCTCGGCTCTGACAGATGATGGCCTGGGCGCTGCGATGTATGCCGCTGCTGACAGGGGTGAGATCACGCACGCTGAGGCAAAGCTGCTTGTGAGGTCTTTTCTTTCTGCCGGGGTTGATACCACGATTGACTCAATAGGCTTGTGCCTGCGTGCGCTGGCTGAGCACCCCGCGCAGTGGGCATTGCTGCGTGAAGATCCATCTCTTGCCCGTGCTGCTTTTGAAGAAGCTACGCGTTACGACAGTTCATCACAAAGTCTGTTCCGCACTACGACTGAAGATTTCGAGTTCGAAGGGCAGCGACTGGGTAAGCATGAAAAAGTACTGGTTCTGATAGGTTCAGCCGGGCGAGATCCGCTTGCGTGGGAAGAGCCTGATCGTTTTGATATTCGCCGCAGAATAACCCGCCAGATTGGTTATGGCGCCGGCCCACATGCCTGCGTGGCGCAGATGATGGCCCGCCTTGAGGGCGAGGTTTTCTTCCGTACTCTGGCAGAAAAAGTTGACCGCCTTGAAACAGATGGCCCTTCAGAGCTGAGGCTGCATCCTGGTCTGCGCGGGCTGACATCTTTGCCTCTTGTTCTTGGCGGCAAACAATAAGGAGACACACACCATGGCAACAGTGATTGTAGCAGGTGGTGCTACAGGTATAGGTCGCGCCTGTGTCAGAAAATTTCGCGAACAGGGCGATAATGTTGTGCTGATTGACCACCGGGCTGAGGCCCGGAGCGTGGTTGATGAAGAGAGCAATGGGGAATGTCTGTTTCTTCAGCGTGACCTGTCTGACCCTGCTGTCCCGCAGGAGGCTGTCGCTCTTGCTGTCAAGCAATTTGGCGGAGTTGATACGGTAATTATTACCGCAGCGCTTATGGTCTCTGCTTCTCTGGCAGACTGGACAGAGGAGATGTGGGACCGCACCGTGGCCCTTAATCTCAAAATGCCGTTTTTCTTTACTCAGGCGGCAGCGCCTTATCTGGCCATGTCTGACAATGCGAGCGTGGTGTTTACGTCTTCAACCGGGGCGATCAGAGGGCATGCCGGTATGTCTGCCTATCAGGCGACCAAAGCGGCTTTACCTGGTCTTGCCCGTAGTCTGACCGCAGAGCTTGCGCCTCAGGGGATTCGTATTAACTGCGTGCTGCCTGGCTGGATCGAGACCCCTTTTAATGATCCGTTCTGGTCTTATCAGCATGACCCTGATGAAAAACGTAAGGTGATTGATAAGCAAATTCCGCTCGGGCGACATGGCACACCAGATGAGGTCGCAGCACTTATTCTGCTTCTGGCTGCTGCGGGTGGTCGCTATATGGCGGGCACCTCCTTTGTGGTTGATGGCGGGTATACGGCGGTTTAGACATGACATACAGGCACTGGCATATTGCTGATGGTTTTTCATCATCTGTCAGACCGGTTATTTCCGGTCCGGCAGGGGCTGTGTCTGCGGCGCATCCGCTTGCCGTATCCGCTGCGCAGGATGTCCTGTCACGTGGCGGCAGTGCGGCAGATGCCGCCATTGCGGCACAGGCTGTTTTGTGCGTTGTCGCACCTGATGCCTGCGGCATTGGCGGTGATTTATTTGCACTCGTTGCAGAGGGCGAGCAGACATTTGCCGTTAGCGGGGCCGGGGCTTTTCCGGCTAAAGCGACACGCTGCACTGATGAAGGGGCTAACAGCATCACCGTGCCTGGTATTGCTGGTGCCTGGGCGCGCATGCATGCCCGCTGGGGCCGGCTGCCATTTGCTATTATTTTTGAGAAGGCTATTCGCCTGGCTGAAGATGGGATTGTACTCTCAGAGTCTCTTGCTCAGGTCGTTAAGGCGCATACGCCCAGGCTGGAACGTAACGGGAGCAGCATCTGGCCATTGATGAGCCTGAAAGCCGGGCAGCTTTGGGTGCAGCCCGAACTTGCATCTGTACTGCGGCGTTTTGCTGAGCGGGGGCCTGAGTGTTTTTATACCGCAGATTATGCAGCAGGCGTGGCGCGTCGTGTTGCTGCATATGGTGGCGCCCTGGATGAGCACGATCTTTCTGCCCATCAGACAGACATCATGCAGCCACTCGCTATCCGCCTGGGGGAAGCAACGGTGCTGGTGCAGCCGTCCCCTGCACAGGGTGTGTTGCTCGGCATGGCTTTGAAGAATTTTAGTCGCTGGTCACCTGAGACAGACGTGCAGGCTGATCATATTGCGGTTGAACTGACAGAGGCCTCCTTCGCTTATCGTGACCGTGCAGCTGAGGGGGCAGCCCTTCTTGATATAGCGTTGCAGGCAGATCCTGACCGTGCATCACGGCGGGGTGGCCCTCGTGCTTACCTGCATACAGCCGGTGTTTCTGTCGCGGATTGTCATGGCATGGTGGTATCATCCCTTGTGAGCGTGTTTGATGATTTTGGCTCCTGTCTGCTGGTGCCTGAGCTGGGGATTATGCTCAACAACAGAGCCGGCGGGTTTACCACAGGTGCAAATAGCTGGGCAGCAGGACGCAGGCCTGTGCATACACTGGCCCCGGCTATGGTGCGTTCACAAAATGGGGTGATGGCACTGGCAACACCAGGGGCTGACGGGCAGGTGCAGACATTACTGCAGGTGATTGACCGGATGATACGGCGCGGAGAAGATATTGCTTCGGCTGTGGCGGCTCCGCGCTGGCGTAGTGAAGGCGGACAGCTTCTGGTTGAGGACGGACATCCGTCAGAAGCAGGCTTGCGGGCTCTGGGGCATGATATTGCTCTGCGGCCATCGGGAGCTTTGTGTTTCGGAGCCGTTGCCTGTGCCGGTGTGGAGGCCGGAGGGGAACCTTTTGCGGTGAGTGACTGGCGGCGCAATAGCTGGGCAGGTGTTGTCTGAGTTTTATCCCAGGTAAAGGTCACTCAGCAGATGTCATTCGGTTTATGAGAAAAATTGTGTAACAGAGAAGTATCTTCGACGTGTGACGCTGAGTGTCGTGCGTGATCTCAGCGAAGGAACAGAAGCTGTGCGCATGCTTATTTTTATGTTTTTACCGTTGTTTGTCATTGCTGACTGGCTGCTTCCGCTACCATTGCCTTTGCTGGTGAAACCGGGGTGCGCAGTGCTGATTATCGTGGCAGCGCTGTATCATTTCTGGTGTCGCTGTTCTTCAGGCTCCGTGTTTGCCCCTGAGTTTCCGCGCCCGGTTGTTATATTGTTTAACTGGGGCTTTGGCACACTTGTATTTCTCTTTCTGTTTCAGCTGTTGCTTGATGGTGGTGTAGTGGTCGCTGCTGTAGTTAAAGGGCAGTGGCTACATATTCCTCCGGTGGTACGTATAGCTGCCGGAGGATTTGCTGGTTTTCTGGCGGCGTTTGCTCTGGTAAATGCTTTGCGTGTGCCACCGGTTGAAGATGTAACAGTTGTTATCCCTGGGCTGGATAAGGCGTTTGACGGTTATACGCTCCTTCAGCTGAGTGATCTGCATATCAGCCGGCTTTTTCCTCGCACATGGACAGAGGCAGTTACAGAGCGTGCAAATGCAGCTCAGGCCGATATGATAGTCATCACAGGTGATTTTATTGATGGCTCTGTTGCCATGCGCCGTGATGATATTGCACCACTTTCAAATCTCAGTGCGCCTGATGGTGTGCTCGCTGTACCTGGCAACCATGAGTATTTTTTTGATTATGATGCGTGGATGAAGCATTTATCATCTCTTGGGTTTAAGATGCTTTTAAACAGCCATGATACCGTAAAGCGTGGTGACGCCCGGCTTGTGATTGCCGGTGTGACAGACCGCTCTGCATCCGGGCATCATTTAGCTGGCCCCGACCCTGAGGCAGCTCTGGCCGGAAAACCTGCTGATGCCCCTGTTATTTTGCTCGATCATCAGCCTGGTGAAGCGCACAATGCTGCAGAGCGTGGTGTGGCTCTTCAGCTTTCAGGGCACACTCATGGCGGTATGTTACCTTTATTGTCCTGGCTTGTTGCGCGAGGTAATAACGGGTTTGTCTCCCGTCGTTATCAGATTGGCGGGATGACGCTTTATGTCAGCAACGGTACAGGGTTATGGCCAGGTTTTGCACTGCGTCTTGGTGTGCCATCAGAAATGACGCGTTTTCGTCTGCGCTGCGCCTGATTTCCTGCCCGCTTCTTTGCAGGAAAGAAGCGGGATATTCTTTTTTACTGACTTTGTTGCATATAGCGTGCGCTGAAAGCCCGCAGCGCATGAGCAAAACAGTCAAAGGGTGCGCGGGTTTGCCCGGCACCGATGACACCACCTTTTTTATGAGCAATGGCAGTATCAATGACAGGTGTCAGGTTTGCCTGCACTACTTTGCGAATATCAATGCCTGTAGGTGCACCGGTAAAATTCATATTCGGAATTTTAAACTCAGTAACCTGACCCAGTGTAATCAGCTGCATGCTTTCCACTACCGATGTCGCACGGGCAAATGAGCCATTAACAAACTGCTGCAGCACTGGTGCTGCAGCCTGAACATGCCCGCCAAGACCAATCGTTTCCATAATGCTGCTGTCGCCAATGTCGGGCACAGCATCGGCATCGCTCCATTCAGAGGAGAAGAATAATCCTTCAATCCGGCTGGCAGGGGCGGTGAACCACTGTTCACCCAGGCCACTGACTTTAATGCCAAACTCAACACCGTTACGACACATGGCAGAGACCATTGTGCTGTAGGGGATATTTTTTGTGGCATCTGCCATGGCTTTACCGGCTGCCATTGAAAGGCAGAGTGAGAACTGCTCATTTACTTTCAGGTAGTCGAGCACCTCATGCAGCAGAGCGGGGTCTGTGCAGGTTTCATAAAGTGGCAGAATAAGAGCGTTAAGAATAACCAGGCTGCCGCCGCTGTTGCGGTTGTGGCACTCATCGCCCATTTCAAGGGCGCGGGCAATCATAGGTTTAACCGGAATGCCCTGTGTGCTGCGAACAGCTTTGCCCACCACCGGGCCAAGCACGGTTTCAAGCCAGGTCCAGCGTTTGCGGGCTTCGAGGTTATAGTCGTCGCGGTTTTGCAGGCCTGAGGCCGGCCCCTGAAAGAGCTGTGAATAACCATAGCGATCATGCACACTATCATACACAACAGCCATAGGGCTGGAGGCAGAGGTAATGCCAGCCATGCCACCAACAGCACCATATTCGTGACAGGGGGCAACAGTAACCTGCCCTGACAAGATCATTGCTTCAGCATCAGCCTCATCTGCGGCCAGACCTTCATGCAGAACAGCCTGCACGACACCCATTTTTTGCGGGCCGCACATATTCTGCCAGGCAATGGGTGGACCTGCATGCAGCACTGTATGACGGGTCATGCCAGGCAGTACACTGAGGGCAGGCTGCACATCGACCCACACCGGTTTAGCAGAAACCAGGCGAGAAAAAGCTTCTTCGTTTGCAGCGTTAATTTTGTCAATGAGTGAGGTCATGCCTGTGCCCCTGCTACTTTTTGACCAAATGCTTTAAGGGCAGCTTCAAAACAGCCCATGGGTGCACGTACTTCACCGGCACCAATTAACCCGCCTTCTTTGTGAGTAATGGCGGTATCAAGCAGAGGGAGAATGCCTGTCTGCACCACTTTACGTATATCAATGCCAATGGGGCCTGGTGCAAAATCCATGGCAGGAATACGAACGTCAGGGTTAGAGGCTGCACAAATCTCCTGCATCTCGAGCGTGTTGGCAATGGCCTGCTGCACCGTTCCCTGTACATATTGCGTAACAGTCGGAGCCGCTGGCTGAATAAAGCCACCAAGACCGATGACTTCTGTGATGGCGCTGTCACCCAGGTCAGGAGCTGCGTTTGAATCGTTCCATTCTGCTCTGAAGAAAAGCCCCGTGACAGGGTTGGCTGGTGCGGTAAACCACTGGTCGCCCAGACCACTGACCTTAATGCCAAAATCGACACCATTGCGCGACATAGCTGTGACGATCGTGCTGTAGTCAATGCCTTCGGCCGGAACCAGCATCGCCTTTGCTGCAGCCATAATGGCATGAAGAAGAAAATGCTCTGATTCTACAAGAAATTTTATTGATGCTTTGACATCTTCTCCGGGCATATCAAGAGCGACGAGATAGGCAAACATTTCTTTAAGAAACTGTGCCGTCGCCGCGACAGAGCGGTTATGGCATTCATCCCCCATTTCCACAGCACGAGAGATAATATTACGAATATCTATCGGACCCGAGGCCTGAAGTGCTTTACTAAGCACAGGAGCAAAAACTTTCGCCTGCCATGTCAGATTTTTAAAGACAGTTTCGTCATACGCTCCCCATTTCAGCAGACGCAGACCACCTCCCTCAGAGATGCAGCTATAGGCACGATTGCCAAATGTTGCATTTTCGACAACCAGCATGGGAGTGGAGGCTGAGATAATGCCTGCACCTGCACCAACAGAAACATGATGGTGGCAGGGGGCGATCAGAATTTCACCACTACGAATTTTCTGGTCGGCTTCTTCGGGGGTGCTGGCCAGTCCTTCCCACAGGGCAGCCCCGGTGACACCATTTTTGTGGGGGCCGCACATACGATCCCACTCAATAGCAGGCCCTGCGTGCATAATCAGGTTGGGCGTCATACCAGGCACTACGTTTAGTGCAGGGGCAACGTCAATCAGCCGTGGTTTGCCTCGCAGAATAATATCAAGCGTTTTGGCATTGGCATCTTCAATCAGAGTTTTCAGGGCAGACATGGTATTTTTTTCCGCAAACAGAGGAGAGTGAATCAGAGCAGAGAGTCGAGCAGGTTCATCAGGTCTTCATTTTGCGTGGCAGGAGGGCTCCACTGCACCTGTACAACATCGACCGATTGCTGCCTGAGTGTTTCGGCAAAGAGGTCAATGCCGATATTCACCACACTCAGAGTTTGTCCGAATAAAGGAGAGGGTTGCTGCTCAGTCATTGAGTGTCTCCAGATAATGGCCAGCCAGTGTGACGGCCTCAGCATTGTTGCCTGCGACAAGAATACCGGCAGCCCATAGCTGCTCGGCTTGTTTTTCATAATTTTGTATGTCGTTTTCTGTACCGCAGATTGTAACAATCACCGGCAGATCGCGCCCGTCTGCCTGTGTGATGGCGCGGGCTTGTGTAATGGTTTCTGCCAGTTGTGCAGCCGGGTTTTCATGTGCGCCGTAGCCGATAACAAGATCGAGGAGGAGGAGTGCTACATCAGGGTCCTGAGCTTCTCTGAGGATACGCTGATTTCTGAGCGAGGGATCGATCATCGGGTGAGCGCGCCCTTCGGTATAGGCATCCTCACCCATATCGATAAGGGTATGCTCTTTGCTGTTAAAGAGGTCTTTCAGTTCATATGCGCCGTGCTCCAGGTTGGAGTAGATACCGCCCAGTTGTTCACGAAGCAGAAACAGCGCTTCATAACAAAGGGTACCACCAGCATATAAGCCACGCAGGTAACGTTGCGATGGTTTGCGTGCAGTACGTGCGGTTTGCATAAACTTGTTTGTGTCAGCACTGCTCAGATGCGGCAGCTCGCAGGAGGGGTTAAGCAGGCGTGCAGCTGTCAGGGCTGTTTCGGCCAGGGTTGAGGTGAAAGTAATATTGCCTTTCTGCCCGGTTATACTCTGCCCGATAAAGTTCATTACAACAGGTTTGGTCTGACGTGAGCAGAATGCAATAATTTTCTCAGCAATTTCCGGGCTGGGTGGCTTTGATGTGACGACAATAACATCTGTACCATGATCTGCGGCAAGCATGGCCAGCCCCTGCAACATTGTCAGGCCACCAATGTCGTGTTGCAGGTCGCGTCCGCCCGTGCCAATGGCCTGGCTTACACCACAGTGCAGCCAGTCAAGCAGAGAAGAAATCTCCTGGGTGCCGGTGCCGGATGCCGCAACAAGGCCAATTTTTCCCTTGCGCACAGCATTGGTAAAGCCAAGACCCACACCGTTAATCAGGGCTGTGCCGCAGTCGGGGCCCATAAGCAGGCGGTTTTTTTCCTGGGCCAGCTCTTTGAGTTTACGTTCATCTTCGCGACTGACATTGTCACTGAATAAAAAGACGTTCAGCCCCAGCTCAAGAGCGCGTTTTGCTTCGCGATACGCATAAATACCAGGTAAAGAAATGCAGGCCATATTAATGGCCGGGTTTAGAGCGCAGGCCGCGTCAACCGAACGCGGCTGGAGTGTTTGCTGCCCACTCTGCACTTTTTGTGATAGGAAAGACTGAGCTGCGGCAACGGCGCGTTCAGCAGCCTCTTCCGTATCTGCGACAACAGCGATAATCAGATCATCGGGGTTTGCAGCTTTAACGGCATTAGTTAACAGGCCTGATGTATCAAGAATTTTTTTATTATTAACTGTCGCCATCATAGCCATGGCTTCAGTGACGCCGCTTTCCTGACGAATAGCTTCTGAAGCACGCATCAGGCGTACAGAGTCATGATATTCACGCGGGCGAATGAGAATACGGGAGGTCATCAGTCAGCCCTCACTTTTCTGAATGGTTGTGTCATGAAACAGGGGGTAGGCCCCGATGGCATCAAAAGTCAGGCCGCTGACTGTTGTGCGGGCAGCAACAATATTAGCATTGCAATGCAGGGGAACAGCCAGAGCCGCCTGCATAACCGCAAGCTGTACCTTGTTAAATAAAGGGACATATCCTGCTTTATCGATACAGGTGTCAGACTGTTCAATGAGAGTATCAATTTCGGGATAATCTTCAGGGCCGCGTTTGCTCCAGCCGTAACCGCCCGCACCATTGTTGCGGGAATGATAGACAAACCCAAGAAGCTGCGATGAGCTTGCATATTTTCCCTGTGGGATCATATTGTGCAGCCCTTGCATGCCGGCCTGAATCCATGCAGGGGGTGAGCAAAGTTCTACTTTGACTGTTATGCCCAGAGGGGCGAGTTCGCGCGTGATAATATCGCCAAATTCAGGGTAGAAATTAACCGGTAAAGCGTAAAAAATAACTTCCAGCGGAACAGAATTTTTATAACGTCTGCCATCTGCCTGCATAATCCAGCCATTCTGTTCAAGTAAGGTGACAGCTTTGTCTGGATCATAAGGATAAAATGTTTCCACACCTGGTTCATAACCCAGCGTAAACTGCGAGACCGGGCCATATGCGCGGGTAAATTCTCCTTTAAATACTTCTGTAACCAGAGCGTCTCTGTTAATAGCGTGGCTGAGAGCCTGTCTGACCGCCAGACTGTCTGTGGGGGTGCGCTTTATGTTGAGCATAAGACAGACAGGCACACCACGGATGGGCCAGACTGTTACATCTGTATCCTGGCGCGCACGCAGAGGAGCTGCATCTCCCGGGTTTGCAGCAAAAATCAGATCAACTTCATTTTTCTCAAAAGCTTCACTTCGTTTTTTATCATCAGCGATGAATTTGAAGACGATTTCATCAAGATGAGCCGTTTCCTGGTTTTTTACCACTGGTGGTGCCCAGGCGTAAGCCGGGTTACGCCTGATGACCAGACAGTTTCCGGCCTCCCAGCGGTCAAAGATGAAAGGACCTGTCCCAACGGGGTGCCGCATGAAACCAGGACCATTTTCCTGCATGGCTTTGACTGACATAGGGGCAAGCCATGCCTGACTCAAAGCATCAAGAAAGAGGGCATAAGGTTTGTCGAGCAGAATTTCGAGGCAGTAATCATTGATAATATGACAGGACCTGTAACTGCCCAGAAGACTGCCTGCCAGCTGTGATTTGCTGGCAGGGTCACGTGCCCTCTCAAACGAGGCCTGAACGGCATGAGCAGTAAAAGCGGTGCCATCATGAAACAGAACATCACGACGCAGGGTAAAAATATAGCTGCACTGGTCTTCTGAAATCTGAAAGCTTTCAGCCAGACCAGGCAGATACTCGCCATCAGTGGTTTTATTTACCAGCGTATCAAAAACACCATTGGTCATTTGCAGGGCAAGCTCTGCAGCGCCCAGATGGGGGTCGATATTAGATGGTTCGTAATGAACCCCGACGCGAAGCTGTTTCAAAGGTTATACTCTCCGCTAAAGTTCTTAATGTGAACATATGTGCGAATTTGAAACATTTTACGCATTTATTGCAAGAGAGAAAATGTGTCGAATACGAAACTTTTTTATTGAATCTCTGAATGGTGCGCTGAACAACAGAGAAAATATGACTACCGTAAGCGCATATATCCCGGCAGAAGTTTGCCCTGCCGGGTGAGAAAATATTAGTATTTTCAGAGGAAAAAGGAGTCCCTTGCCGTCACATGGGCAGCAAGGGTAAGGAAGATATTAAATGAGAGTCGCCTGAAGTTCTTCAGCAGCAGCCTGCATAACGGGTAAAGCGTCAGAAATGAGCTGCGCAGCAGGCACAAGGTTGCTGAAGGTAAAAGTGTTAAAACTTGCGGCAATCTGCCCTCTGGCATTAAAAACAGGCACAGCAAGTGAGCGTATGCCAGTCTGCATTTCCTGATCGACTAATGCATAGCCCTGCTTGCGAATGATCTGGAGCTGCTTGTTCAGAGCACTGATTGTCGCAACACTCATGTCTGACATAGGCTCCAGCTTAATGTCTTTGAGTAAAGCTTCACGCTCAGCTTTTTCCATCATTGCAAGAATACAGCGACCGGCTGATGCATAGGCAATGGGAAAGCGTCGGCCAATAGTGAGCCCGGGGGAGTTAAATTCGTCACTGTTGGCTGAGGCAAGATGCACAACATAGAGTTCATCCCTCACACCCAGAGCGACGGGAAAGCCGGTCTGATCGCGGATTCGATCGAGGTAATACTGAGCTTTATCCGTCAGAGGGACGGATGAGAGATAAGAGTATCCCAGTTCAAGTACTTTTGGTGTGAGCTGAAATAATCTGCCGTCCTGCACAACGAAGCCCAGATGCACCAGTGTCAGCAAATAACGACGTGCTCCGGCACGGTCCATGCCTGTTTTCTCTGATACCTGAGAGAGCGTCATGCGCGGATGCGCTTTGCTAAACGCCATAATGATGTTCAGGCCGTGGGCCAGAGAGCCAACAACACCTTTTGGTTTGTCAGCTGGTGCTGCACTGGAATTACTCACAAACACATTCCGTTTTTTAGCGCGACTAAAAGGCGGCGCAGGTTGATGGGCCTGACGTCTGAGCTCAGGTATGGTGATTTCTAAGGCGTTATAGCGCGTTTCACTCAGAAAAAAACAAATGTTTGCATAATGTGCAGTTTCCCGGCCTCAGCTGTGATAGCCGGCTATGATTTTTTTTACACTCTTAACGATAACGTATCGAAATGAGTTGTTATATACGAACTATTGTGCATTATGTGAACTTTCCCGGTTCTGACAGAACCTCCTTAACGTAAGGGTCATCATGAAACTGGTGATAGCACTGGGCGGTAACGCCCTGATGCAACGCGGTGAACCGCTAAGCATGGCAACACAATGGAACAATGCCCGGGTGGCTGCGCAGTCTCTTGCCCCGGTCGCGCGGACCCATCAGGTTATTCTGACACACGGCAATGGTCCGCAGGTTGGGCTTCTGGCAATGCAGGCCGATGCTTTTAAAGGAGCAGAACCTTACCCTTTTGATGTGATGGGCGCGGCTACTGAGGGTATGATTGGCTACATGCTTGAGCAGGCTCTGGGCAATATTCTGGGGTATGATGTGCCGGTTGCCACATTGCTCACCCGTGTGGAGGTTGACAGAGATGACCCCGAATTTTCTGACCCCAGCAAATTTGTCGGACCGGTGTTTGATGAGGCACAGGCAGAGCAGATGGCCGCAGCCCATGGCTGGGTTTTTCGTCAGGATGGCCGCAAATGGCGCCGTGTTATGCCGTCCCCACAGCCAAAACGCATTTTGTGGCATCGCCCTATAAGGTGGCTGCTTGATAACGGCACACTCGTTATTTGTGCCGGTGGTGGTGGCATACCTGTTGTTGATACAGGCGAAAACCGGATGGAGGGGGTAGAGGCTGTTATTGATAAAGACCGGGCTTCGAGCCTGCTGGCAGCACATATTCCTGCTGACCTGTTTGTTATCGCAACCGATGTCCCTGGTGTTTATGAAAACTATGATACACCACAACAGAAATTACTGCATAAAGTAACTGCCGAACAGCTTATGACCGGGGCTTTTTCCCGCGGGTCAATGGGACCTAAAATAGAGGCTGCTGTGAACTTTGTGCGCAAAACGGGTAAATGTGCCGCAATAGGTTCTCTCTCTCAGATTAAAGAGATTGCTGCAGGAGAGGCTGGTACCTGGATTTATCCGGATGAAAAAGCTCTGAAAACTGCATGAGCGTTATTCAGGCCTCATCGGTTGCGTCTTTCGCTATGACTGCTCTGGGGCATGATAAGCAGCGGCTCAGAGTTCTGGCGCGGTTTGACAGGCATGTCTATGCGCTTGCGGGTGAGGGTGACGCCCGGTCTATGCTTATCTTTTCTCCTGTTTCAGAGCGTATGACACCTTATACTGTGCGCCTTGAAACATGGCCTGTATATTTTGATGATAACTGTGAAATTTTTTGTAACAGTCAGAAAATATGTAATGGCGAACTTATAATAAACCTTTCTGATGCTGCTGAAATAGCATCAGATTGCCCTGTAACAGAACAATACTGGCGGCAGCGGGTTTGTTATGAGGCCGCTTTATATGACGGTGCCTGTGTTCAGAGACATTCAGAGTATCTGGCTGCTGTTCTGAATGATCCCTTTTGCCAGGAAGTCGCAGGGTGGTCCCTCACAGATTTACGGCAGGGGTTAAGGCTGGGCGATAAAAATCTTATTGCCGCAGGTGTTGCACAGGGGCTTGGTCTTGGTCGGGGTCTGACACCAGCCGGTGATGATTTTTTATGTGGCGTGATGCTTGCTACTTATGTCAGCGCAGAATTTTCTTCTGATTTTTTTTCAGATATTTTTTATGACGCTCAAGAAAAAACAACAACATTGTCATATTTTTTTCTGAAATCAGCCAGTTATCGGCATGCATCAGAAGACTGGCAAAAGTTCCTGCAATTTTACCCTCTCATTCACTCTGTTCCTGAGCAGAGACTGCGTCTGGTGCGGCCTATAACACAGCATGGTTACAGTTCGGGTGAGGATACTCTGGCCGGGTTTCTGTGGGGTTTAAATGTACAGCTTTCATAACCTGTTAAGGAAAATAAGATGATAACATTTGATGAGGCACAAACAGCCCTGACAGCGACTTTGTTACGTGCAAAAGAGCTGAAGATAGATGTGTGTGTAGCGGTGTGTGATGCAGGCGGCAGACTGGTTTCATTTGCCCGGATGGATCAGTCAAACTGGGCCAGCATATATGGCTGCCAGGGCAAAGCTCTGACAGCAGCAGCAACACGGTGCAAAAGTGGTGACATTCCGCCCTCTTCAGTTGTGATGAACCGTATTTCATCGCTCGAAGGGGATAATATGATTTACGCAAAAGGGGCGGTGCCTTTGCTGCGTCATGGCAAGCTGCTGGGGGCTGTCGGGGTTGGGGGTGCCAGCGCTGACCTTGATGAAGAATGTGCTATGGCCGGGGTGCTGGCTCTGGGGTGTGACAGTCTCTGAGGTGTTATCTGCCGCTGACTATGGTCAGTCTGAGACAATTCTCTATAATGTGCGCTGACTATTTTCTTTATGGTGCTGTCGACATGCCTTGTTACAGCACCATAAACATGTATCGTGCAGAGGAGACTTGGCGGTGGACACTGAGCATAAGCAGATTTCTGAAAATGCTGATATAGCTCCACCTGTCCCGGCTCCGGCTCTTACAGTCAGAGTGCAGGATGCAATGAATGCAAGCCTGTGGGAGAACAGCGTGCCTGTTCTCGAAGAGCTGATTTTTGATAATATCACGGACCATGACTATCAGCAGGTTGACATAACCCTTAGCTGCGACCCGGCTTTTCTTATGCCGCGCACCTGGCATCTTCAGCAGGTAAGGGCGCAGCAGTTGTATATGCTGCCTGACCGTGACGTGGCGCTGAACGGTGCGCTGCTCGCTGCACAGACTGAGGCCTCGCGGGCAACGATTACGCTGACAGCCCGGGCTGATGGTCAGATTCTGACAGAAACCACGCATGATATTCGTATTCTTGCACGTAATGAGTGGGGGGGGCTGGCAGGGCTTCCTGATATTCTGGCAGCTTTTGTACTACCTAATGACCCCGCTGTTGCCCGTGTTCTGCGCAGTGCTTCTGATATTTTACGTGAAGCAGGTCAGTCACCGTCACTTGAAGGATATCAGGGCGATAAAGCCCGGGTCTGGGCTCAGGCGCAGGCTATATGGTGTGCAGTATGCGGGCTTAATCTGACATATGTTAACCCGCCGGCATCATTTGTTGAAAGTGGTCAGCGTATTCGCCTGCCTGCACAGATATATGACGAGCGACTTGCCACCTGCCTCGATACCACAGTGCTTTTTGCGGCCTGCCTTGAAGCTGCTGGCCTGAGGCCAGTGATTGTTCTGACCCAGGGGCATGCTTTTGCTGGTCTGTGGCTGGCAGGGCAGGATGCTATGACCTCTGTCGTGCAGGACCTGCCTGGTATACGCAATCGTCTGAAACTTGATGATTTGCGTGTGTTTGAAACCACTCTGGTCACAGCGGCGCAGAAACCTGGCTTCTCTGTGGCTTGTGAGCGTGGTGAAAGTACACTGCGTAATATCAGCGATGATGATGAGGCATTTCGCGCTGTTATTGATATCTATCGTGCGCGTTTGCGTCGTATCAGGCCGCTTTCAACACTGGTTCCTTCTCAGGCGGCTGACGGGGAGGATGCTGTTACTCCCGATATGGCAGGGCAGCCCGTTTTCGAAGCCGCTCCTGTGCTGCGCGAAGAGAAAGAGCTGGAAAGGTTGCCTGACCGCCCGGCAGATCGGGTGCAGCGCTGGTGTAACCGTCTGCTTGACATGACCGGGCGTAACCGCCTGCTCAGGCTGCCGGAGTCTGACCGTCAGCTGATTAAAATTGACTGTCCCGCTCCCGAAAAACTTGAAGATATTCTGGCTGATATGCGGGTGGGTGGCACGACAAAGTCTCTGCGTTTTGTTTCTTCTGCCGGTTTTATGGATGCTCAGGATCCGCGCAATCAGGATATCCATCAGCAGCGACATCATGAAGAAACCCTGCGCGCTTATGCTCTGGAAGCACTGAACAGACACGAGCTGATAGTGCAGCGTGAGAATGATGCCCTGCAGAATGCTCTTGTTGAGCTGTATCGTCAGGCGAGAGCCGCCGAGCAGGAAGGCGGCTCTAATGTGCTGTTTCTTACCATCGGTGCTGTAGCCTGGGTGCCGCAGGATAAAACAAAGCCTTATCTGGCGCCACTTATTCTGGTTCCTGTCAGTCTCGAGCGTGTCAGCCTTAAATCTCCGCTGACATTACGTGCGCATAGTGATGAGCCGCGTATTAACGCAACGCTGCTTGAGATGCTCCGTTCAGACTACGATATTCGTATACCGCAACTTGAACCTGACATGCTGCCCGAAGATGATGCCGGGCTTAATGTTACGAAAATTCTCGAGATTTTTCGCCTGCATCTGCGGCATATTCCCGGGTGGGAAATTCGCGATCATGTAAGTCTGACAACGCTGAGTTTCTCGAAATTTCTGATGTGGAAAGATCTGCTCGAGCGACGTGACCAGCTGGCAGCTAATGATGTGGCCAGCCGCCTGCTTAATGGTGTGAAGGAAGAGAGTAAGACAGGTGAGAGCGGGCCGGCTGTCGGATTTGAAGGTCATGATGATTTAGATACAGCTTTGGCGGAGGCTGATCTTGTCTGCCCGATGGAGGCTGATTCGTCGCAGCTTAAAGCCGTTGCCCGTGCTGCGGCGGGTGAGAATTTTGTGCTTATTGGCCCGCCAGGTACGGGTAAAAGTCAGACGATAGGTAATATCATTGCGAATACCCTGGCACAGGGGCGTACTGTGCTGTTTGTGGCTGAAAAGCGTACCGCTTTGGAGGTTGTGAGAGCACGACTGGTGAAGCTGGGTATAGGGGAGTTCTGCCTGGATCTCTTTTCGCCCAAAACCAGTAAAATGGAGGTATTACAGCAGTTTCAGGCGGCGCAGGCTGTCCTTGAGGATTTTCAGGCCGGTGACTATGCCCAGGTAAAGCAAAAAGTTGATACTCTTCGTAATGAGCTGAATGCTTATGTACGTGACCTGCATACACCGCGTCGTAATGGCTGGACGCCTTACAGAGGGATTGGTGTCAGTCTGCGTGCTGATCAGGCGGCAGTACAGAATATTCCTTTCTCATGGCCGAATGCTGATATTCATTCAGAGCAGGATTATGACAGACTGGTGCAGACTGTTGAAGATCTGGCTGTCTTATACGAGCGTATTGGTGACATTGTCACGTCCCCACGTCTGGTCGGGATGGAGCAGACGAACTGGTCTCCTCTGTGGGAGGCAGGGCTGCTTGATGCAGTGAGTAAAACACTGGGGGCACTTACAGTTGCCTGCACAGCGGCTGAGAGAGTGTTTGAAAAGCTTTCCCTTGAGCCAGGTAATTTGTCGCTGCAACGGCTCAGCCGCATTGAAGTGCTGTGTGCCCATTTGTTGCAGTCTGATATTGCTGGGTGGGGGCTGAGTGAAAATGCTCAGGATATTCATGATACGGTGCAGGCTGAAAAAGAGAATGTTGCCCGTTATCACGCTCTTTCTGATGATCTGAAAACCCGCTGGAAAGAGAGTGTAAAAACGCTGCCTCTGGCTGAGATGCTGAATGAGTGGCGTGCTCTTAATGAGAAGTGGCTGCTGTCTCGCTCTATGGGGCACAAAGCACTGCGTAAGCGTCTTACACAGCATGCGCTCGACCTGCCTGAAGACTGTGAAAGTGACCTTGAAAAGCTGGTTGAACGGGAGGAGATTTTCAGTCGTCTTGATGTGGCCTCTTATAAAGCGGAGATCGGGGCTTTATGGCGTGGTACAGAGACTGATTTTGAACAGATTACTGCTGCTTTCCGGTGGGGGCAGATGGTCAGGACCTGTCTGGGAGGATGTACAGGCGATATAGCCACTCTTCTTTCGGCGCGCACGTCACTAAAAAATCTGCTGACGGAGGGGCGTGATCTTTTGTCTCCTGGGGGGACGATTTATCAGGCACTTACAGCTTATCAGTCTGCGTTCGCGGCTTTGAAGGCAGTAATGGAAGAGCTGGCAGAACGGAGTGCTGGTGTTATCGCGACTCTGGCTGACCCGGCCGACCCGCAGTGGCCTGAGCTCCTTCGTGTCAGGCTGGAGGGGTGGCAAGAGGCCTCGCGCGAAATGCGAGACTGGTGCTCGTGGCAGCAGGCGCGTCATCAGGCAGAGCAGCTTGGTCTCGCACCGTTAGTAAGCGCTATTGAGCAGGGGCTTGTGGCGCGAGAGACGATTTTTTCTGTGTTTGAAGCGAATTACGCACGCTGGTGGATGATGCACGCCATTAGTAATTCAGAGGTGCTGAAAGGGTTTGTGGCTGCCACGCATGAAGGGCGTATTCAGCGCTTTCGTGAGCTTGATGAAAAACAGAAAGAGCTTTCTGTGAAACTGATCAGGGCACGGCTTGCTGGTAAAATTCCAGGCGAGGCAGAAAGGCGGCATGACCCGGAATATAAAATTCTGACCCATGAAATTGCAAAACAGAAGCGCCATTTACCTGTGCGCCGGCTGGCAGAAAAAATGCCTGGTGCGTTGCGTACATTAACTCCGTGCCTGATGATGAGCCCCCAGTCGGTTGCTCAGTATCTGCCGCCTCATGCAGAGCCATTTGATCTGGTGATTTTTGATGAGGCCTCTCAGATTACAACCTGGGATGCGATAGGTGCTATCGGGCGGGGTCGGCAGGTTGTCGTGGTGGGAGACCCTAAGCAGCTGCCACCAACAGACTTTTTTACTGCGGGGCGTGGCGGGGAGGACGATCCGTTCCCCGATGAAATGATGGATCTTGATTCCATCCTTGATGAGTGTCTGGGCGCAGGTGTGCCATCTGTTAGTCTCGGCTGGCATTACAGAAGCCGCCATGAAAGTCTGATCGCGTTTTCAAATCAGACTTATTATGGCGGAGGGCTGGTGACCTTTCCCGCGCCGGTTACGACAGACCAGGCAGTGTCTTTCCGTTTTGTGTCACAGGGGGTTTATGAACCAGGGCGTGGAGGTTCACACACAAACCCGACAGAAGCCCGTATGGTCGTGGCAGAAGCAGTCAGGATTATGCGTGATGGCACTAATCGCTCTGTTGGTGTCGTGACTTTTAACAGTGAGCAGCAAAAGCTGATTACTGAGCTGCTTGAGGCTGAGGTCAGAAAAGACCCGGCACTCGAGCGTTTCGCAGGAGAAGGAGCGTCAGAGCCTCTGCTGGTTAAAAACCTTGAAAATATTCAGGGTGAAGAGCGTGATATTATCTTGTTCTCGCTGACATATGGCCCAGACGCGGCAGGAAAGATCTCGATGAATTTCGGACCGCTGAACCGTGATGGTGGTGAGCGTCGTCTTAATGTGGCGATTACCAGAGCGCGTGAACAACTTATTGTTTTCGGGTCATTGCGCGGCGATCAGATTGCGACGGAACGGACATCGGCCGCAGGTGTACATGACCTGCGTCGTTTCCTTTTGTTTGCTGAGCGTGGAACAAAAGCTCTTGTCGGTGCACATGAGGGATCGGTCGGCGGATATGACAGCGTATTTGAGGTGCAGGTTGCCACAATGCTGCGAGCAAAAGGCTGGCATATCGCAACACAGATCGGCGTCTCAGGGTTTCGTATTGACCTCGGTGTTGTTGACCCTGATCTGCCCGGTGCCTTCCTCGCTGGTATCGAATGTGACGGTGCGACGTATCATCGCAGTGCTACAGCGCGTGATCGTGACAGGCTGCGTCAGGCCGTGCTCGAGAATCTGGGCTGGACTATTCTGCGTATCTGGTCAACGGACTGGTGGACAAATGCGCCACGTGAAGCGGAGAGAATTGATGCTGTGCTCAGAAAAAAGCTTGAAGAATTACGCAGCCAGCGTGCAGAGCAGGCTGAACGTGACCAGAAAGCGGCTGACGATGCTTTGCTGGTATCAGGTATAGCTGAAGAGGCTCCGGCTGATATGTGTGCCTCTTCCGAAATATCGGAACCTTTATATGCCAGTGAAACTGCGGCTACTGTTTCATTGCCATCTGACAGTGTCATAGCCGATGGCGCCAGTTTTTTTCAGGCTGAGTATGATCCCGTTTTAAAACATCTTGTTATACAGGCAGTAGATAAAGCAGGGGTCATTCGTGAGGATATCCTTATCCAGCATATTTCCAGAGAGCATGGTTTTGCCCGTGCTGGCCGGGAGATACGTGAGCGCATTCAGCGTGTTATACCAGCGTTATTTGAACGAACGGAAGATGAGGCCGGAGTGTTCATCTGGTCGCCTCGCCTGCCTGTGTCCTCTCGTTTGCCTTTTAAAAATCTTACAATGGAAAAGCCGGTTGACCCGGCTAAGGTGCCTCTGGCAGCGCTGGTCGACCTTGCCAGCCTGGCAATAGCAACAGACTGTTCAGATGATGAGGCCATTTCACGTATGCGGGGTGCCTGTGGCATGAGTCGTATGGGGCAGGCAACACGTGCCCGCCTTGCTGAGGCACTTAATCGTGCACGTAAAGAGGTAGAGGGAATCTGATAAATTCAGAATGTTTGGTTTTTTATATTAATAAATAATTTTAATATAAAAAACTGAAAAAAGACATTTTTAATAGTTATAATGGTGCGAATAAAAATCAATCACTCCCATAATTCCCTGCTTTAGGAATAAATATCATATGTCACTTTTATCTTTCAAAAGATGACTATAGCCATATGAGTTTTTTGATTTTTATTCGTTTATATTATTCATATTCTTTTTGGTGATGGGAGCTTTTTCGTTGCATTTTTCGACTATCATTACCGCATGTTTTGCCGCTGCATTTTTTTGCCGTCCACAGTCTGTGCAGGCAGAGAATGCTTCATCTTCTTCTGTTGTAATTGATACGACAGCAGCCGGTAAACCGTTTCCTCATTTCTGGGAGCAGGCTTTTGGCTCTGGCAGAGCAGATCTGGTTCTGACACACTCTTACGTCGAAAATGCAAAAGCTACTAAGAAAGCAACGGATTTTCGATACGTACGTTTTCACGGTATTCTGGATGACAGTATGGGTATTATGGCTCCTGATACACAGGGCCATATGCATTATAATTTTCATAAGTTTGATGCCGTGTATGATAACCTTCTGCGGTTACATATTCGTCCTTATGTTGAGCTGTCATTTATGCCGAGCCTGATCGGGAGTGACCTCCTGCGGCGCAATAGTGGCCTCGAACCTCTGATGAATATGACTGCCTCAGAGCCGCCTAAACCAGTAACTGATTTTAGTAAAGGTGCGTTGTGGTATCGTGCCAATGTCACTCCCCCGGCACATATGGAGGAGTGGAATGATCTGATTCGTGCGCTTGTGACACATCTTGAGCAGAGATATGGGAAAGATGAAGTTCGTAAATGGCCTTTTGAGGTCTGGAACGAGCCTGATCAGGCGACATGGGTAGGTTCTCCGCGTATGGAGAGTTATTTCGCCCTTTATGATAATACGGCAAGAACAATAAAATCCGTTGATCCTGCTTTGCAGGTTGGTGGTCCGTCAACCGGAGCTATTCACTGGGTGGGTGATTTTATTGATCATGTTGTGCGTTATCACGTGCCGGTCGATTTTATCTCAACACATATTTATGCCAATGATCCGCCAGATCTGCTGAATCTTCCTAAAAGTCCTGAAAATACAGGTAATACCGTATGCGATGCTACGCGCGTTGCACGGGCAACGCTCACCCGTTCATCTCTGCACCATCTGCCGCTTTATATCTCGGAGTTTGGTGCTGACTGGGATATGAAGAATGGTACGGCAGAACGTTCCTGGATTTCTCCCTGGCTGGCTGAAACGATCCGCGATTGTGATGGTCTGGCACCAATCATGTCTTACTGGACTTTTTCTGATGATTTTGAAGAGCAGGGTGTGGCCGACCGTGAACTGCCGGGCGCTTATGGTTTACTAAGCTCACGCGGTATACCTAAACCTGCTTTTAATGCTTTTGCTTTACTGCATCAGCTGGGTGATATGCGTTTGCCCGTGTCACCACAAAATTCAGATATTCTGGCAACGCGTAATAACAATCAGGGTATCAGTCTTGCATTGTGGAACCGCAGCCATGATCAGAAAAAAGTTATGAGCTTTGATCTGCAGGGGCTGAAAACGAAAAAAGCATCTCTTGTCATTATAGATGAGCATCATGGCACACCACAGGATCTTTACCATGCGATGAACCGTCCTGCGACGCCCACAGATGTGCAGACGCAGGCTCTTGTTAATGCGGCGCATATTCCTGAAGCACAGCAAATAGCTGTGCATGCTACAGGTAATATAATAGTTCTGCCGCCAGAAAGTCTGGCATTACTGGTAGTGCAGTAAGAATATCATCAGGGGCTGGCTTCATGCAGGTCAGTCCCTGATTGCCAGGTTTCAGTAGTGACCTCTTATAGTAAAGTTGAAGGTTCGGGGTTCACCATAAATCATACCATCATAAAACCCGGCCTGCCGGACATAGGTTTTGTCTGTGAGGTTGGTTATATTCCCTGCAACAGAAAGCCATTTGTTAATACGGTAACGCGCCATAATATTGATAAGTGTATAACCTCTGACTGTCAGGTTTGATTTGTCATATTTGCCATTGCCAAGCGGGCGGCCCGGGTTTGTTGTCCATTGTGTGCTTGACTGGGCTGAAATGCCCCCGCCAATGGTCAGATGATGCATTTTCCCTGGAAAGGTGTAAGTCGTACTAAAGCGTACCAGGTGATGCGGATCCTGACGGTAGCTTAACCCTTTTTCGTAAAGATAACTGTAACCAAAAAAGACATTCCAGCCGGGGAGTAACTGGCCGGAGGCATCAAAATCAATTCCTTCTGTCTTGACGCCATTGACGGATTCATAAATGGCCTCGCCTGTCGTCAGATTGGTTGCCCCTGTTGCCTGTGCAACATTGCTTTGACGATTAAGATAAAAAGCGAGAGATGTATTCAGTCGTTTTTTAAAAAATTCACCTTTTAGGCCGGTTTCATAACTTTTACCCTGTACAGGGCTGAGTGGTTTGTTATTTTCATCTCGTAAACTGGTTTGTGGCGTATATATACTTGTATAGCTGCCATAAACAGACATATTTCTCGTAAAATCGTAGACCATACCAGCATAAGGAGTCAGTACAGCATTTTCCTGCCCGGTACTGGTTGAGCCTGAATACTGATTGGCTTTGTTATATGTGCCTGTATAAGCCTGATAACTGCTTATGCGACCACCAAGAATAAGAGAGAGACCCTTAGCCAGAATGAAATGCCCTGAGGCATAAGCGCCATAATTACGCGTTACATCGACTTCGCGTGCTTTTGTGCGGTGTGTGACAAAGTTGGGATATGAACCGTCCCATGTCTGCCAGTTGGAAATAGGCAGTCCGGTTGCCCTGTACTGACAGCCGGAATATGGGGTAACACCAGCAATGGAGCAGTTGCCCAGTGCTTTGCTAAACGTGTATTGTGTCAGTTCGTCATTATAGCCGTTAAACCCGAAGACCAGCTGATGTGTGCGCCCCAGAAGATGCAATGGCCCTGAAACATGTACGTCAGCATTATCACGTGCATCTTCATATTCTGCATGCAGTGCGTTCAGATAAGCTCCTGAACCATCCTGATTCCAGAAACCGGCATATCCTCCCTGACTTTTTGCCGCATTATTTATCTTTGCTACGCCAAGATTATTGTAAGAGCTGCCCTGAGTGCGCATATACCCGGCTTTCAGGTGCCAGCCATGTGAAAAATCATGATCATAGTCGATAAAAGCTGTATACTGGTCGCGTGTAGCCTGACTCCATTTCGCAGCAGGGTTTGTGCTGCGTGGCAGATGAGTTTTTGTGCCGTCAGCATACCAGATCGGTACGTTAGTGCCCCATGAGGCGCCGTCATTACGGGTTCTTTCATACTGAAAGCCGAAATTGAGACTGTCACGGGAAGAAAGATCGGCTGTGAAATTGGCCAGAGCGCCAATACGATTCACATGCTCACGCACCCTGAAGGTATCAGTATCATCCCACGAAAAGACATAACGGCTGCGGATGGAGCCCGAGCGGTTCAGCGGAGCATTCAGGTCAGCCATAACGCGGTGCTCGTTCCAGTTACCTAGTCTGAGCAGGCTATTAGCTGAAAAATATTTTTGTGGTGCTTTGCGTTGCAGGTAAATGGTGGCTGACGGGTCGCCTGTGCCGCCCAGCAGACCATTTGCGCCACGAACAATCTGGACGTTGTCATATAAATCCATGTTCATTGATGAGCCAACACCACCAAAACTTGTTGTGGCATCGACCTGCATACCGTCAATTTTATAGTTTGTTATATCGAACCCTCTGGCGCGGTAAGTGGTCCTGCCAGCGTTATCATTGGCATAGGAGGTAACGCCTGGGGTGGTGGTAAGAACGTCATCGAGTGTGTTGATCTGCTGATCGTCCATAAGCTGGCGTGTCAGCACGGTCACAGTTTGTGGTGTTTCGCGCAGGCTCAGTGGCAGGCCGGTAGAGGCACTGGTTTCCTGTGCGGTGTAGCTGCCTTTCTCCCAGTGGTTTCCTCGCACGAGAATACTCTCGTCAGTTTTGTGTTTATGGTGCGCCTGCGCAGAATGTGCTGCCTTATTATGCAGATTTTTTTTGTAATAGTGTTTTTTCTTTATGGTGCTGTCAGCTACTGACTGAACAGGTGCGGTCTCAGCTGCACAGGCAGCTGACATGCTGCCACCGATCGTGAGGGAGGTTGATGCGAGCAAAAGAAGCGACCGGAAACAGGTCATATGGTGGCGTATCACAAGATTATCCTACCGATAAACGCAAATGCGATTCATTCTTATTATCAGTGAGGTATCAGTTCAACGTCTTAACAAAAAGAGGTAAATTTATTACATCTTATTTATTTTATATATTGGTGCGTGTTTGGTGAGGATCTGAGTAGCTGATTGGCTTAGCCGGAGCTGTGATGCAGCTTTTTTTTATCTGCTGCATCACATGAAGGAGAGCGTCAAAGCTCAGCTGTATCTGATTGTCAGGCAGGCTATTATTTTAAGGAGGCTGCAGGATTATCCTTCGGGTTGACATAGGTCATACCAAAGGGACCGACACCGACAACCTCGACAATGGCTTCATGGTCTGTTGTGCGCAGAGCATGTGGTATATTTTTTGGCAGATGTACAAAACCACCTGCTGTCAGTTCTTTTGTTTCAGAGGTGTCGTATGTTTTACCAACATAATGGGTGAACTGACCTGAAACGACAGTCAGTGTTTCGTCCATGCTGTGCGTATGTGGGGCAATGGCTGAATGAGGTGGCATCCACACTCTGATAACAAAAGGACCTTTATGGGCAGGGTTACCATAAACGTAAGAGATTTTGATTCCTGAGGGGAAATCTGCCGGAGCGGGTTGCCATGGAATTTGTGCGGTATCCAGGACGATAGCAGGTTCAGCCGCATATGAGGAAAGACAGCCATAAAAAGTTAATACGCCTATGGCTAATGTTGTTTTGACGAGTTTCATTATTTTTCTCTTTCGCTGGATAACGAACTGAAACCCTATAAATTTTTTACGTTTTATAAAAGCATCAGAAGGAGAGGCATGCCATCACATATGCAGAGTGAAGGATATATTTGCCCGATCAGACCGTGTGGGGCTCTGCTGCAGGATATCGCTGATATAAATTTAGTTGACTTGCAAACAAACTATTATTTATCCTGTATTTCAAATTCTTTGCCCTCAGGGCTAATCAACCTGTTCTTGAGTAATCCGGTCGTGAAATATCAGAAATCTTCTTATCAGCCTTATTTTCTTTGTCTGATGCCTGTTTTGCTTAGTGGGTGCAGCCGGGCACCGCTACAGGATGTCCTTGGTTCTTTTTTTCCATCCTGGATGCTCTGCGGTGTCTTCGGGGTTGTGGCTTCAGCTTTATTACGCGCCGTTATCGGGGCGTTCGGGGTCAATGAGGCAGTGCCGGTTCCTGTTCTGACTTATATCGCCTTTGCACTGGCGGCTACTTTTCTTACCTGGCTTTTGATTTTTGGGCATTGAATCATGGCACGCTTTAAATTCTCTCCGGTAAGAGCAGGGGGCGTCTCTCTGCTTATTCTGTCGTTGTTCAGCTGCGTGGTTCTCGGGCTGTTAGTTCTGAATCGTCTCCATCACCGCCCCCGTACAGAAGATGCTTATCTGACCGCCGATATTATTCATTTCGCACCTGAGGTCAGTGGGCGCATTGTTTCTATGTCGGTGCGGGATAACGAGTATGTCAGACGCAATCAGGTTTTGTTCGTTATTGATTCTGAACCTTACGAATACCGGGCGCAGCAGGCTCAGGCTCAGGTTGACAGCCTGCAGGCCCAGATCGATGTGCAGACCAGTCAGGTCAGTTCTCAGCTTGCACATGCTGAGGCTGAGGCCAGCAGTGTAACCAGTGCGCGCGCACGCCTTGCACTGGCTAAAATGACACAGAGCCGCCTTGAGCCTCTGAGCCGCCAGGGTTTTGTAACACACGAAGCACGGGATCAGGCCCGCACAGAAACAAAAACCGCGGAGGCCGGCCTTGAGCAGGCTCTGCGTTCTGCGCTGGCCTCACGGCAGGCTGTACGCAGTGTTGCGCCTTTAAAGGCCGACCTTGCCGCAGCGCAGGCAGTTTTACGTAATGCCCGGCGTGACCTGCGCCTGACAACGGTACGTGCTCCATGTGATGGTATTGTGACCAGCCTGACCACGGCTGCGGGGGAATATGCTTCTGTCGGCAAGCCTGTTTTTACGCTGATAGATAGTGAGCACTGGTGGGCTATTGCGAACTTTCGTGAAACGCAGCTTGCCGCCCTTAAAGTGGGGCAGAAGGTCAAAGTATATGCGATGGCTCAGCCAGATCAGCCGATTTATGGTGTGGTAGGCAGCCTTAATGCCGGGGTTGTGCCAGATGAGGGCACGGTTGCAGATGGCTTGCCTAAAGTGCCGCGTACACTGAACTGGGTGCGTATTGCACAGCGTTTTCCAGTTCGTATTTTGCTCGATAACCCACCAGAACAGCTCATGCGTATTGGTGCTACGGTTGTTGTGGTTGTTATGCCATGAGCCCGTCAGGAGCACATGGGCAACTGCTGCCGCCACAGATTGATGAGGGAGATCCGCCTCAGAAAATACGTCTTTTACTGGCGGAGATGGCACCCACACCAGGGCGCCTGCGTAATACGCTTCTGTTATTAGTTCAGGCGATGCTCACCATTATAATTGGTGAAACGTTTCGTGTGCCCGAACTGCCTATTCTGGTTGTTATTAGTTTTTTCCTTTCAGGGAATGATGCCGCATCTAATGCGAGTACTGCTCTTATGGGCGGGCTGACGATGATTGTGGGTACTGGCCTGACAATTGTTTTGCTGATGATGAGTTTGTCTGAACCTGCAATCAGACTGCCATGTATGTTGTTGCTGACACTGGGGGCCGGTTTTTTATCGCAGGCTGCAACAATGGGGCCATTCCTGAATATTTTACTTTTCTGGATCGTATATATGGCGATGAATGCTGATCTGTTACAGTCAGCAGGTAGTCTGGTTGATGGCTATGTTGGTAACACAACAGATAGTGTGGTGCCGGATAGTCTTTTTATGCCGCCAGAGGAAGCGATACTGCATCTTTTGTTATGGATTGGCGTATTATTTCTCATAGCCCTTTTTCTGCTTGTTTTTATTAATAAAATTGCGGGGCATGATCCTCTCGTTGCTCTACGTTCAGGGCTTGCCGGCCGACTGAGTGCTATTGTCAGTGCATGCAGTGATGACCCTGTGCAAAAAAAACAAGGTTTGTCTGCGGTCAACAGGTTTGCCTCAGAGGGTGTTGCCGGACTGAGGCAGGCACATGACCTGACTGCGCGACTTCATCCTGAGTTGCCACGACATCGTACAGGTATCGCCATAATTCGTACAATGGCGCGGCTGGTTATGATTTTTGTTGAATGGTCGCGTTTATATTCTGGCCACAATAAAGATTTTACGCGAGATATAAGCTGTCTGGCCCGTCTTTGTGCTGATGTGTTGCGCAATCGTAAAGTTTTTCTTCCTGCACTGGAGAGAGAAACAACAGATCTTATTGCACAGGCAGAAGTTTTTCGTGACGATTCTCTTTACTATCCTCTGGCGCTCGAAATGGCTCGTTGCCTGACTTTAATAAGAGCTTTGTTATTAAAGCCGGATGTTTCAGCGCATGAATTTGCACCTGATGTAAAAGCAGCTGCCCGTGCTTATTTTAAACCCGATGCGTTTACTAATCCTGCATATACGCAGGCGGCCATGCGTATCGCGCTGTCAGTATCTGTTTGTTATGCCATCACACGTTTTACGTCATGGCCCGGTATTCAGACATGTGTTGTGACCTGCTTTCTTGTTTCTCTTGAGACGCTGGGAGACAGTGTTCACAAAATGATTTTGCGGGTTATCGGGGCACTGATAGGGGCAGCATCGGGCATTGTGACGATTCTGGTGTTTATGCCTTATATGACAGATTGCACTGACCTTTTGCTGGCCATTATTCCCGTAACGTTTCTCGCCGGATGGGTGAAGAGTGGTAGTCCGCGCATTTCTTATGCAGGAGTACAGATTGCACTGGCCTATTTTATGACCTTGCTACACGGCTATGGCCCCACGCTTGATATGGAAGCAGGGCGTGATCGTGTTGTCGGTATTCTGATCGGTAATGTGGTTGTATATATTATTGCAACACTTTTCTGGCCTGTAAGTGTGACCGACAGAGCTCGTCGTCATTTAGTAAGTGCAATACGCGGTCTTGGCGACCTTGTTATCTGTCGTCGCAGTAATCCTGAAGAACTGGTTGATATAGCCCAGGAGATTGAACGCGAGAAATTTGGTAAGGCTCTGGCTGCAGTACGCAGCTCTATGGCAAATGCCCCGATGGAGCTTTCAGGTGTTAGAAATACAGATGGTGTGTGTCAGATTGATACCCGTATCATCACACATATTCAGATGCTGGCCGTGCCCGTCGCAATTCTCGCTGATATTTATGTGCCGGTGAGTGATGATGCTTTTGGTCATATGGAGAAACTAAAAAACTGGTTTGATACTTTTGCACAATGGGTCAGTGACGGGCAGGGCACAGAGCAGCTTTACAGTCAGTTGCCAAAGCCTCCGTATCTGCCTGATGATCCTCAGCGTGAAGCCTGGTTTTTTGTTTTAAATCAGCGGGTGCAATATATTTTACACAATTTGTTACCTGCCAGTGACTGTATATCTGAAGGGTCAAAACCTTTTTTGAATACTTCAGAAATTTCCTTATAATATCATATGAAAAATGTATGATGAAAAACTCTTCTCTCTTTTATAGTTTGTCTCTGACGCTGTTTCTGTGCGGATGTAATGATACCCGTAACTTTGCTCCTGAGCGGGCTGATCTGCCATGGCATCCTTCTCCGTCAACAGGACTTAAAATTCCTGAAGGTATAAAAGGTTTTGTCATCCCGGGTGAAAAAAATACTGTTTCTGAAATTCGTTCAGTGCAGAAACGACTTGCTGTCGGTGATGATATAAAAGCGCAGCCTCTCGGGCTTGCTGATATGATTGATATTGCCGAGCGTCACAACCCTGATACACGTTTTGCGTGGGAAAGTGCACGTCAGGCTGCAATTAATATTGGCATGTCGCGAGCAGCCTTTATGCCTCAGCTTACATTGTCTGCAATGGGCGGTTACCAGCGTATGGCACTGCCGTTGCCTAATTACCTCTCAAAGCGAGGGTATCTGACATCTAACGGTGCAGCAGTCTTTCCAAAACTTGAGCTGGACTATCTTTTGCTTGATTTTGGTCATAGCAGATCTCTTGTGCAGGAGGCACAACAAAAAGCTCTTGCCGCAAATTTTGGTTTTACGGCAGTGCATCAGGCTCTTATTCTTGCGGTTATTCGTGCTTATTATGCGCATGAGGCAGCACGTAATATTCTGAAAGCATCACACGCTGCGGCAGACCATGCAACTGTTCTGTTGCGTTCTGCTGATGCGCGACATGCCCATGGTGAGGCAACAGTTGTTGATGTAGCTATTGCCCGGCGTAACCTTGCACAGGCGAATTATGATTGTGATAAAGCAGAGGATACTGAGCATGCTACCTGGCATGCCTTACTTGCGGTGCTGGGCTTGCCTGCTACGACTGAGCTGACATTACAGCCGGTCACAGAGCATCGTCTGCCGCAGATACCTGAGCAGCAGTTGCAGCGCCTTATTAATCAGGCCTTGCAGGCCCGACCCGATATTATGGCTGATGTTGCAAGAATTCGCGCCGAAGATGCCGCATTAAGAGGTGCCAGAGCTACGATGAAGCCCAGAATATCTCTTGCGAGCAATGTATCGGCCTATCTTGGTGAGCTTAAAACCTACGGTGGGGCTTCGGCAGCCCCTGCGTCAGCGATTGCTCAGCCTCAGGGGCAGGCTTTCCTTCAGCTCAGCTGGCCTGTTTATCAGGGGGGCATGAGGGCCAACACTGTGCGCCTTGCTGAATCGCGCAGGGCACAGGCTGAAGCGACGCTTGCTAAAGATCAGATTAGCATGGAACGCGAGGTGGCAGATGCTCTGGATGAACTTAAAACGGCACTGGCACAGGTACATTCAGCCCAGACCCTGCGGGATGCAGCACAGGTAGCTTATAACAGCGCATCGCAGGCTTATGCTCATGGTGTCGGTACGTTTACTGATGCTTCAGCTGCTGTGGCAGCCCTCTACCAGGCACAGGCTGCTTTTGCAGTGAGCACAACGGATGCCTTTACAAAAGCTGCTAATCTGGCTCATGCAACAGGAGAGCTTGTCTCCGGTTCGGAGATATCGGGCATAACGGAGAAGGTAAACTGATGCATAATGGCAGTGAAAACACGATAACTCTGGGGCGTATGCTTAATCAGACAGCCCGTTTGTGGCGTCATATTCTGAATATACGGTTGCTGCCTTATGGTCTGACTGATGCAACATGGCAGCCTTTACTTGAGTTAAAACGACAGAACCGCCCCATGCACCAGAAGGATATTGCTGAAGCTTTGTTTCTTGATAAATCATCAGTTGTAAGAACGTTGCGCAACCTTGAACTGCAGGGTTTGATTACGCGTGTGCCGGACAAAAATGACAGGCGTGCTCATTATATCGTCATAACTGACGAGGGTAATAAACGTATTGAGTATGTTCTTAAAATAGCATCTGAGGTCGAAAATGAAGTCATACAAAAATTAAGTGATCATAAAAACTTTAGGCCACTTCTTGAAGAGGTATACAGTGTTGTGAAAGATATTTCAGGTCATTACAGAATATAAAATCTTAATCGTTCGTAAGTGATAATTTCTGCAGAATATGCAGCGCGGCAACATGTTCACATTCTGTCAGCGGGGCGAGGGTTAACTCTGTTACCTGCAGAGCAACAGGTATGGTTTTTTCAACAAGCAAAGCCCCTTCTTTTTCCAGTGAGACCAGCTTTTGTCTGCGGTCCTGTTTGCTTTGCTCTACTTTTACAAGCCCCCGTTTTTTGAGGCGCGAGACAATATCCCGTAATGTGGCATGATCTATGGCGGTTTGCTGGCTGATCTGCACCAGGGAGGCAGTATGTAGTTTTTGAACTGTGACCAGAACGGCAAATTGTGCTGATGTCAGATGGTCATCAGGAATGTGTTCCTGAAAAATAGCAGTATGACGCTGATAAGCGCGCCGCAGCAGAAAGCCAATCTGCGCATCAAGAATATACTGTTTACTATCTTCCATACTCGTGTGCACCTTACAAAGACAAATGACACGTGATTTTTGGCTGGCAGGGCACAAAACAGATCAGGCCCTGAGTGTGGGTCACGGTCTGACCTGACTTTAGCGTGAAATATACAGGTGCTATAATGCCCTGGCAGACAGGCTATGGCAATGACGCACACGCGGTTTTTTACGTTATAAGCAGAAGATATTTTCGCTTATTTAAAGAAAAATTAATCTTAATTTGATATAAAGACAGTTCTTTTCAGCAAGAATCATCTTGACCTTTTTGTTTTCATATCAGAACATTCAGATATAGCGTATACACCATATAATGTTATTTGTTGTCTGTCAGGAGAAGCGGTATGTCGGATAAAGGTCGTGTAGGCATTGTCGGCGCAGGGCTGGGCGGTGTCGCAGCAGCAGGGCTGCTGGAAAAAGCGGGTTTTGACGTTGTGCTGTTTGACCAGGCACCAGCTTTTGCCCGTCTGGGTGCGGGTATTCAGTTTGGCCCTAATGTTATCAAAATTCTCTCTACTCTCGATGGTCTGGCTGAAAAGCTTGAGAGTGTCTCCTGCCTGCCAGATTACTGGGTGAGTCGTAAGTGGGATGACGGTACTGTCATGGCTAAAATTCCGCTTAATGCTGAGCGTGAACGTTATGGTGCACCTTACATCACTATCCATCGCGGCGACCTGCATCAGGCTATGCTGAACTGCATCAGCCCTGAGCGTGTAAAATATAACCACAAGCTGGTTGATTTTACCGATGACGGTAAGAGTGTGACGCTTGAGTTTGAGAATGGTGTTACCGAAAAAGTCGATTTTCTGATCGGTTCTGATGGTATCAATTCACGTATCCGCGAAAAAATGTTTGGGTATGAAGCCCCTCTTTCTACCGGCTGGATCGCGCATCGTGCTATTATTCCGGGTGCGGCTGCAAAAAGCCTGGGTGCAGATCTGAATGCTAAATGGTGGTCAGAGGATCGTCACATCGTCTGCTATTATCTCGATCGTAATGAGGATGAGTTCTACCTCGTGACAGGTGAGCCGGCTGAGTGGACGTCTTCTGTAGGGCAGCTGCCCAGTACGCGTGATGAGTTCCGTGCCGCATTTAAAGGATTTCATCCAATGGTGCAGGGCTATATTGATGCGACAGAAACAGTCACAAAATGGCCGCTTAATACACGCCCGCCTTTGCCGGTCTGGCATCAGGGGCGCACTGTTCTGCTGGGTGATTCCTGTCATCCGATGAAGCCACATATGGCACAGGGCGCAGCTATGGCAGTTGAAGATGCGGCTGTTCTGGCGCGTTGCCTGAGTGAGATTGGCACGTCTGACCTGACACACACATTCAGCATTTACCAGAGTGCACGCAAAGAGCGCGCGACAAAGGTGCAGACAATTTCTAATGCGAATACCTGGCTGCGTCAGCCTGAAGATCCCTACTGGTGTTATGGTGATAACATTTATGATCTGACGATCGGGTAACTTCAGAAAAAGGAGAAGGGCGTTATGGCAGCCAGCGTCTTTCTGACAGTAAACGGTAAACAATGCGAGGTAGAGGCTGCTGCCGGCACGCCTTTACTGACCATATTACGTAATAGCCTGGGGCTGAATGGCCCCAAATATGGTTGTGGTCTGGGGGCGTGCGGAGCCTGCACAGTGCTGCTTGACGGTAAGGCAGCGCGTAGCTGCGTTGTGTCGGTCGAGGCTGCAGGCCGATGCAAAAACATCGTGACCCTTGAAGGACTTTCTCCCGATGGGAGTGACCCTGTGCAAAAAGCGATGGTCACTGCTCAGGCTGCGCAATGTGGCTATTGTCTTAATGGTATGGTCATGACATTGCGTGCTTTTCTTGATGCTGTGCCCAACCCGGATGAAAAAGCTTTGCAGGAGGCTTTGCGTTATAATCTGTGTCGCTGTGGTACGCATGTTGAAATTATGCGTGCAGCACGGATAGCTGCTGGCCTTGAACAGGAAGAGGAGCGGTAAATGGGTTCTGCACTCCAGATTTTTCGTAAATCTCTTCCTCCTGCAGGTCTGGTTGCCCGTGCTGATTTTATTCAGCGTGATGAAGTGCTTGTTCAGATTGATGAGGATGGTCAGGTTACCGCTTTTTGTGGGCACGTTGATCTGGGTACAGGTATTGCAACATCGCTGGCTCAGATTGTTGCTGAAGAGCTTGATGCTGCCCCCTCACAGGTACGTATGGTGCTGGGGCATACTGATAGTACACCTGATCAGGGTGCTACAATTGCCAGTGAAACAATACAGATTTCCTCACGCCCTATTTTGCGTGCAGCAGCACAGGCGCGTAAAATTTTGCTTGCCCGCGCTGCTGAGCTGACCGGGTGTGACAGTGCAGTACTTTCTTTTTCCTCTGGTGTTCTGGCAGGTGGCCCGGCTGATCAGCCCGCGTTAACGCTGGGCGACCTTGTGCGGGGGATGACCCTGCGCGTGGAGCTTGATGAGAGCACGCCGGTTAAAGCACCGGCTGACTATAAAGTCGTTGGTAAAAATCAGCCACGTGTTGATATTCCCGACAAAGTTACAGGCCGCATGGTTTACGTGCACGATGTGCGTGTTGATGGCATGCTTCACGGGCGTGTTATTCGGCCGCCTTATGGCGGGTTCGACCATGGGCCATTCGTCGGGCGTGCCCTGCTTGATGTTGATCGTGCCTCTGTCGCGCATATCGCAGGCCTGGTTGATGTTGTGGTCATTGGTGATTTTGTTGGTGTGGTCGCAGAGCGTGAAGAGCAGGCTATTGCTGCTGCCGAGGCTCTGAAAGTCACCTGGAGCCCGGTTGCTGTACCGGATTTATCCGATCCGGCAGAGGCCCTGCGTCAGAACCCTTACGAGCCGCGTGTTGTCCTGGATCGTGGTGATGTGGATAGTGCTCTGGACGCTGTTACGCATCGTATGGACCGTGAATATTTCTGGCCTTATCAGATGCATGGTTCAATAGGGCCATCCTGCTCTGTGGCGTCATGGCAGGCGGATGAGCTGACTGTCTGGTCTGGCACGCAAAACCCCCACATGCTTCAGGCCGATATTGCTATGCTGATGGGTCTGCCTGTTGCCTCTGTGCGCATTGTGCGCCACGAGGCAGCCGGGTGTTATGGCCGTAATTGCGCAGATGATGTCGGGGGCGATGCTGCGCTGTTATCGCGTGCTGTTGGCAGGCCGGTCAGAGTGCAGCTTACCCGTATGCAGGAGCATGTGTGGGAGCCTAAAGGTGCTGCACAGCTTGTCAGTATTAAGGGAGGGCTCGACGAAACCGGAGCACCTGTCGCGTATAATCTTGATACCAGTTACCCTTCTAACGTGTCTCCCCTGCTGGCGCTGGTGCTGACCGGGGTAGTTCCTGCTGAGGTGCCTGAAATTGCACAGATGGGGGACCGGACATCAGTTCCTCCTTATGAGTATGCCAATGCCCGCGTGACGGTAAAGGACATGCCGCCAATAGCGCGTGCATCGTGGTTTCGTGGTGTGTCGGCTCTGCCCAACAGCTTTGCACATGACAGCTATATTGATGAGCTGGCTGCGGAAGCTGGTATTGATCCTCTTGAATATCGCCTGCGTTATCTGCCTGATAAACGTGCGGCAGAACTGCTTAAAGCGACCGCAGCACGGGCAGAGTGGCAGCCGCGTACCGAAGCGCCGCGTCCTGACCCGGCTGACCGCACATTAAGCGGACGTGGTCTTGCCTATGCACTGTATGTGCATGGTCCGTTCCCTGGTAAACCTGCGGCATGGTCTGCCTGGGTTACGGATGTTGAGGTGGATCGTCTTACAGGTGAGGTCAGTGTAACCCGTGCCGTAGTCGGGCAGGATGCCGGTCTGATGATCAATCCTGCCGGTGTACGCCACCAGTTACAGGGAAATGTCATTCAGTCCGTCAGCCGCACGTTGCAGGAGCAGGTGACGTTCGACAAAGGTGGGGTTGAAAGTCAGGAGTGGGGTGGTTATCCCATTATCCAGTTTCCTGACGTGCCAAAAATTGAACCAGTGCTGATGAACCGGCCGGAGGAACCGCCTCTTGGTGCGGGGGAATCCGCCTCGGTGCCGAGTGCTGCGGCTATTGCAAATGCGTTATATGCGGCAACAGGTGTGCGCTTTCGTGATGCCCCGTTCACTCCGGAAAAGGTGAAAGCCCGCCTTGACGAAGTGCTGGGCCCGTTAAAGCCGGTTCCGCTTTCACTGGTGCCGCCTCTGGCTCTTGGGGGCGAGCCCGCAAAACCAGCCATGGCCGGGCTGGGATTTAAAGGTTTGTTGCGCCGTGCCGGGCTTGGTACGGCTGTTGCTGTAGCCGGGGGTATGCTGGCAACGCTTATGCCATGGCGTGCTGCTATTGCTCCGGTTGCACCCCCTGTACCAGGCATGTTCTCCCCCGAAATTATTGCAAAAGGGAAGCTGGTCGCCGCTGCGGGTGACTGCGCTGTGTGTCATACTGCACATGGTGGCGCTGAAAATGCCGGTGGTCTGGCGCTTGATACGCCTTTTGGCACAATTTACACGACCAACCTTACGCCTGATCCCAAAACAGGCATTGGTCAGTGGTCTTATGCGGCGTTCGAGCGGGCAATGCGTCAGGGTATAAGCCGTGACGGGCGGCATCTCTATCCGGCTTTTCCTTACACGTCTTTTGCAAAAATCAACGATACGGATATGCAGGCGCTTTATGCTTACCTGATGTCGCAAAAGCCTGTTGAAAAGCAGCCTCCCGTAACATCACTGCGTTTTCCGTATAATATGCGTTTCTCCCTTGCCGGGTGGAATACTCTTTTTCATCGCACAACACCTTTTGTACCGGATCCAGCCCGCTCAGAGCAGTGGAACAGGGGGGCCTATCTGGCTGAGGGTGCAGGGCATTGCTCTGCCTGTCATACGCCACGTAACGCGCTGGGAGCTGAACGCTGGCAGAAAAATTATCTGGCTGGTGGTGAGGCAGAGGGCTGGAGTGCCCCGCCACTTTCAGCCTTATCAGATTCCCCTCTGCCGTGGAGCGAAGGTGATCTGTATGCCTATCTGCGCACTGGTTTCAGCCCGAACCATGGTCCCGCTGGCGGCCCGATGGCCCCTGTGGTGCATGCTATGTCAGAGCTGCCTGATGATGATGTCAGAGCGATTGCACATTATATTGCTTCGTTCGATACACGTCAGACAACTATACCTGTGCAAAGCCAGCGTGAGCAGATTCTGGCGCGTTCAGCCTCGCTTCAGGCACTGGAAAAAGGCGAAGGTGGGAGGATTTATAAAACAGCCTGTGCGGCCTGTCATGAGGGCGAGGCCGCTCATCTTTATGGGGCGCGTCCGCAACTTGCACTGAATACGAACATTCAGGCTGAAAATCCTGATAATATTATTCGTATTTTACTTGATGGTGCACCAGATCCGGCGCATCAGACGGCGACGACTATGCCAGCTTATCGTAATGTCTTCTCTGACCGGCAGATTGCAGAAATTCTCTCTTTTCTGCGGCGTACGATGGCACCTGATAAAAATGCATGGACTGATCTTACCGGTCAGGTTTCACGTATTCGCGCACAGGGAGGGCATTGAAAAGTGCCATCTCAGTTTTTCATAAAATGGCTCTGTAAGAAAACGCCTTTTGTAAAAGGAACATGCCCATGCCAGTAAGTGATTATGAACTCGTCCAGTCCTGGCGTCAGGTTCTGGGGCTGTGTAACCTGCAGGCAGGTCAGAGTGTTACGCTGCTGACGTCAAGTGCGACGAACGAGCAGACACTGCGTTGTGCTATTCTGGCCGTGCAGGAGAAAGGTGCTTTTGCAAATCGCCTTGATTTGCAACCATCTAATGGCGGAATTTCTCTGTCACGTGACCCACTGGCTTACGTGGGTAAAACGCCACTGACCGGTAATCGTGCCGCTGTAGAGATGCTGAAAGCCAGTGACCTGGTTCTTGATCTGATGACGCTGCTTTTTTCAGCCGAACAGCATGAGATTCTGGAAGCAGGCGGGCGTATTCTCCTCGTTGTAGAGCCGCCCGAAATTCTGGTGCGTATGACTCCGACAGAGGAGGACCGCACGAAAGTACTAACAGCTTCAGCCCGGCTGAGAGCTGCAAAGACTATGACGGTGACATCATCTGCCGGAACAGATGCAACTTTTGCTCTGGGGCAGTATCCTATTCTTGAAGAATATGGTTTTGTTGATAAGCCTGGCCGGTGGGATCACTGGCCGAGTGGCTTCCTGGCAACCTGGGCAAATGAGGGTACTGCTCAGGGTAAAATTGTCCTTGCACCAGGTGATATTTTACTGCCGCAGAAAAGTTACATTACGTCACCTATCACCTGTCATCTGGAAAATGGTTACGTAAAAGCCATTGAGGGTGGTTTTGAAGCAGAGCATCTGCGCGATTATATGGAAAGCTTTAACGACCCGGAGGTTTTTGCGATTTCGCATATTGGCTGGGGCCTGCAAAACCGTGCGCACTGGGCTGTTATGGGCTTTTATGATGGTGAAGCCAGCATTGGTATGGACCCGCGGGCCTGTGCAGGTAACTTCCTGTGGTCAACCGGCCCGAATAACGAAGCCGGTGGTGAGCGTGATACGGCATGTCATATTGATATTCCAATGCGCAACTGCACAGTAAAAATTGATGATGAAACCGTTGTGCAGGACGGCAAACTGACAGGAGACTACGCATGACAAACGGACATCAGCGTGATGAAGCCCGTTATGAAAAACAGGGCTTTGGCAACGAAATCGGTATTGCTGGTGGTATTGGCTTACTTATTGTTGATTTTGTAAATGGCTTTGCTGATCCTGATGCTTTTGGCGGGGGCAACATCCCTCAGGCTATGGAGCGTACGCGCACTTTGCTGGCAGAGGCCCGTCATCATGGCTGGAAAATTGCTCACACGCGCATTGTTTTTGCCGATGATGGCTCTGATGCAAATATTTTTTCCATGAAAGTCCCTTCCATGCTGGGGCTGACGGAAAATAATCCCGCATCAGCTATTGTGCCTGAACTGGCCCCGCTCCCGGGTGAGTATGTTGTGCGTAAAACGGTACCGTCAGCGTTTGCCGGTACACCTCTGGCAGCCTGGTTTGTTACGCATGGTGTGCAGACAGTGGTTGTCGCCGGGTGCGTAACTTCAGGCTGTGTGCGTGCCAGTGTGCTTGATGCCATGCAGGCAGGTTTCCGCCCGGTGATTGTCTCCGATTGTGTAGGAGATCGAGCCATTGGTCCGCATGAAGCTAATTTGTTTGATATGGCGCAGAAATGCGGTGATGTGATGTCGCTTGAGACCTTACTGTCACGTATTTCTGACGCTCAGTAAAAAGTAAGGTCAGAATAATGAATGAATCTAACTTGATGTATGGCGCGAATGTGCATGCTAATGGCATTCGTCAGCATTATCTGCGTTATGGTGGTAAAGGTAAGCCGCTGGTTCTTATCCCTGGTATTACCAGTCCGGCTATCACCTGGGGATTTGTAGGGGAGCGTCTGGCTGCAGAGTATGATGTATATATTCTTGATGTAAGAGGTCGGGGGCTTTCTTCAACCGGTCCTGACCTGAACTATGATCTCGACAGTTATGCAGATGATGCCCTGGCTTTTATTGCAGCTCTTGGGTTGAAAGACGTGACGCTGATGGGTCACTCTATGGGCGCACGTATTGCCATTCGTGCCGCGCGTAAAGAACCTTCTGAGCTGAAGCAGCTTGTGCTTGTTGACCCACCTGTAAGTGGTCCTGGTCGTCGTGCTTATCCTGCAAAACTTGACTGGTATACAGAGTCTATTCGTCTTTCACGTCTGGGAATGAGCGCTGAAGATATGCGTCGTTTCTGCCCGACCTGGACAGATGAGCAGCTTCAGCTGCGTGCTGAATGGCTGCACACCTGTGATGAGCTGGCAACGCGTATTACGTTTGAAAAGTTTCACACAGAAGACATTCATCAGGATTTACCACATCTGAGTGTTCCGGCCCTGCTGGTTGTGGCAACTCGCGGTGGTGTCATTCAGAAAGAAGATGAAGAAGAAATTTCAGGTCTGAATCCGGCTATTAAAATTGTTCACGTCCCGGATGCCGGCCATATGATTCCCTGGGATAATGAAGAGGGTTTTTACAAGGCAGTTTCTGTCAGATAATCCTGCATGTTGTGACCTGTTAATGTTGAAAGTGGGTATAAACGGCGAGAATCAGAGCCGGAACCTGCATATTATTTAAGGTGTTTTTATGAAACCAGTTTACCGTATCGGGCAGATTGTTCCGAGTTCTAACATCACAATGGAAACTGAAATTCCTGCTCTGATTCGTCTGCGTGAAACTATTCGTCCTGAACGTTTTACGTTTCATTCGTCACGTATGCGTATGAAAACAGTGAGTAAAGATGAGCTGTCTGCGATGGATGGGCAGTCAGATCGTTGTGCGCTTGAGCTGAGTGATGCCGCACTTGATGTGCTGGGTTATGCCTGTCTTGTTGCAACAATGTCGATGGGGCCTGGTTATCATCGCGTTTCAGAAAAAAGGTTGCATGAAAGAACGGTTGAAAATGGCCATCCTGCACCGGTTATTACCAGTGCGGGTGCCTTGATTGATGGTCTTAAAGTGCTTGGCGCAAAGAAAATTGTAGTTGTAGCACCTTATATGCGCCCCCTGACGGAGCTTGTTGTCGATTATATCACTCGTGAGGGCATTGAAGTTATCGATTACGTAGCACTTGAAATACCCGACAATCTTGATGTTGGCCGTCATGATTGTCAGCGTCTGCCAGAAATTATTAAAGGGTTACGCTATCAGGAGGCTGATGCTGTTGTGGTTTCGGCCTGTGTGCAGATGCCATCTCTGCCAGTTATTTCTGCTGTTGAAGCGTTGACCGGTAAACCAGCTTTAAGTGCGGCTGTTGCTACAACATATGCAATGTTAAAAGCGCTCAGGCTTGAAGCAATTGCACCAGGTGGCGGCGCTCTGCTTTCGGGTACGTATTAAAATTACTGATTAAGGGCGAGGGATATACTTCGTCCTTAATAAAGATAGCCCCCTTTACCTGCTCTTAACATCGGCTGGTAAAGGGGGTTATCGCGTTATCATGATGATATAAAATTTAGCATTTAGTTTATTTTTCAATAAATTTCGTTTTTCTGTAACAAAAATTAATGTTTCATAATCAAAATATATTATTCACATTAATCGTGTGTACGCTAAGATAATATCGTTACCGAAACAATAAGTCCTGGGGCGTAGCAGGTCGTTTTTTCGGACCAATCTGGTACACGATATTTTCTGGAGCGCTCATGCAAAATACAGCTGTTTATGAACAGGAGGCCTGTTCTGATCAGAAACAAGACAGGCTATATGCAAAAATGGCGCAGCGTATCCTGCCCTTGCTGTTTCTTGGCTTTCTTGCCTCATATCTTGACCGCGTGAATGTTGGTTATGCAAAACTCAGGATGCTCTCTGACCTGGGAATGAGTGAGGCCGCATATGGGCTTGGTATAGGGCTTTTTTTTCTTGGTTATATTTTGTGTGAGGTGCCCAGTAATCTCTTTCTGGTTAAATTTGGTGCCAGAAACTGGATTGCCCGGATTCTGATTACCTGGGGTTTATGCTCTGGCGCGATGATGTTTGTACATACACCAACGCAGTTTTACGTTTTGCGTGTACTGCTTGGAATCGCAGAAGCTGGTTTTATGCCTGGTGTTTTGTATTATCTGGCTGTCTGGTTTCCACCGCATTACCGTTCGAAAGTTACAGCAGTTTTTATGGCCGGTATTCCTCTTGCCAGTGTGATTGGTGGTCCTCTGTCTGGCTGGTTAATGCAAAGTCTGAATGGTGTAGGGGGATATGAAGGCTGGCGCTGGTTATTTTTCTGGGAGGCTGCGCCTCCTGTTGTGATCGGTATTGCTGTTTTTCTGATGCTGCCAGCATCACCAGAGAAAGCTTCATGGTTAAACAAACAGGATGTAGATACACTGTATGCAGCTAACCCTGCAATTTTAGAAAAAGTGAGTATGACAAGCAGCATTGTTGCGGCGTTTCGTAACCCATGGGTGTGGTTGCTGGGTGTCGTTGATGGTACACTTCTGCTTGGTTTATACACCATTGCATTCTGGACACCGTCTTTGCTGCATGATGAAGGGATACGCTCAACACTTGAAATCGGGTGTCTGAGTGCTATTCCACAAATTGGCGCTGTTATCAGTATGTTTGTAATTGGTCGTAGCTCTGATAAGCACGGTGAGCGTCGCTGGCATATTGTTCTTCCCATTCTGTTTGGCAGTCTTTCTATGGCCTGTATTCCATTTTGTGCAGGTAATATTGCAATGACTATTGCCTGCATTACCGTTGCGAATATGGGTATTCTCGGCGCGTTGCCGCCATTCTGGGTGTTACCTTCTCTTATGCTGAAAGGAAATAGTGCCGCTGTAGGCCTGGCACTTGCCGGATCAGTTGCTAACATTGCAGGTTTTTTTGCAACAGCACTGGTGGGTTATGCCCGTAGCATGACTGGTGGTATGGCAGGCGTTATATGGCTGTTTGCCGCCATGGTCTTTCTGGGCAGTATTTCAGTTCTTCTGATCCCAAAAGAGAAGATGAAGTAAAAAGCGAGCTAAAAAGCTCTGGTATTATTTTCCCAAGGGGTCTGGATATGCGTATCCAGGAGCAGATCAGGACAATAAG